>CAZBDS010000091.1:0-6534 GCA_964490735.1 uncultured Acutalibacter sp.
TTCAGGAAGCCAAGGCCGGTAAGATCGAGTACCGCCTGGACAAGACCAACATCATTCACTGCCCCATCGGCAAGGTCTCCTTTGGCGCCGAGAAGCTCCAGGAGAACTTTAACACCCTGATGGACGCCATTATGAAGGCAAAGCCCGCCGCTGCCAAGGGCCAGTATGTACGCTCCTGCGTCATCAGCGCCACCATGGGCCCCGGCGTGAAGATCAACCCCGCCAGGTTTATGTAAGAAAACAAAAAATAAAATCCGCCCGCCAAAGCGCTTGCTTCGGCGGGCAGTTTTTTGCTTTTGGGAAAAATCCGGCAGCAAATTGCAGAAAAAAAGAAAATCTTCTTGCTTTTTTATAAAGAATGAGGTAGAATAGTGACGGAAACATAAAAATAGCGGCAGGACGTGGCGGGTGGCACCCCGCCGCGTCCCTATGCAGAGTGCAATCCCCACTCAACACAACAGTCTTTCGACTGCACCGTTTCCCTATTATACCCGTTTTCCGGTTTCTTTTCAAGCCCCCCCGGGTAAAATTTGGTGCGGCAAAGGCTTTCTAGCATCTCGCTTTGGAGTATCCAAGCGGTGTTGAGCATTAGCACTCAATACCGCTTTTTATGTTTCCAACAGTGTAAGGGGCAAGGCTCGAGGGGGAATTTCCCCGGCAGGGGAAATTCCTCCGCCTCCCCCTGTTGGAAACGAAAACTTATACATAGACTGAAAATTTTTTAGGAAGGGGAAATGATCCCTGCGGTCCATGGCGGAGAAAAGGGAAAACTCTCTTGACAACCGCCGAATCTCGTGCTATAGTATATAAGCTGTCCAACCAAAGACAGCAGGCGTCTGCACCTGCAGACTGAAATGGGAAACCGGCCTGCCGAGGGGAGATACGCGTATGGAAATGGGGAACGCCCCATCGATGTTTGATTTCCAGCGCCTTTCCCGGCCTTTCCCCCGGGAGAGGCGCTTTTGCTTTGGACCGACCCCAAATAATGGAGGTGAAACGAATTGCCCAGCGAGAAGATCCTTGAACAGAAGAAGCAGCAGGTAGCCGCCCTGGCCGAGGACATCAAGAAGGCCAACGTAGGCGTTCTGGTGAACTACAGCGGCATTACGGTGGAAAACGACACCAAGCTGAGAAAGCAGCTTCGCGAGGCTGGCTGCCAGTACAAGGTTGTGAAGAACACCCTGCTTGGCCGCGCCTTTGCCGAGGCCGGTGTTGAGGGCCTGACCGAGCAGCTGAACGGCACCACCGCCATCGCTTACAGCGAAGGCAGCTATACCGACGCTCCCAAGATCCTGTCCGAGTACGCCGAAGCCAACGACAACTTCCAGATCAAGGCCGGCTTTATTGACGGCTCCGCCGTTGACGTAAACGGCATTAAGTCCCTTGCCAAGCTGCCTCCCAAGGAGGTTCTGGTGGCCCAGGTGCTCGGCGGCTTCAACGCCCCGATCCAGGGTTTCGCCAATGTGCTTAACGGCACGCTCCGCGGCCTGGTGGTCGCGCTGAACGCCATCGCCGAGAAGCAGTCCGCGTAAGCGGCGGGGGGAGAGAGAAAGCCCCCTTCTGTCCCAAACCTTTGAAAATCAATTTACAAAAACAAAAGGAGAAATTATCATGTCTGAGAAAGTTACCAACCTGATTGAAGAAGTTAAGGCTCTTACCGTTCTCGAGCTCTCCGAGCTGGTTAAGGCTCTGGAGGAGGAGTTCGGCGTTTCTGCCGCTGCTCCCGCCGCTGTTGCCGTTGCCGCTCCCGCTGCCGGTGGCGCTGCCCCCGCTGCTGAGGAGAAGACCGAGTTTGACGTGGTGCTCAAGAACGCCGGCGCCAACAAGATCAACGTGATCAAGGTTGTTAAGGAAGCTACCGGCCTGGGCCTGAAGGAAGCCAAGGCTCTGGTTGACGAGGCTCCCAAGACCGTGAAGGAAGGCGCCTCTAAGGACGACGCCGACGCCCTGAAGGCCAAGCTGGAAGAGGCCGGCGCCGAGGTTGAACTGAAGTAATTCAGCCGAAAAGAATGAGGACGGGCAGGGTTTGGTGCTTTGCTCCCGGCGATCGCGCTGCTTTGCGGATCACCGCAGGGGCGGGCCCGGCCGCCCGTCCTTTTTTCGCTTTCTCTTGCAGGTTTTCCAGCCGCTTTACGTCTAACGAATAAAGAAGCTTGAAGCCTGCTGTACAGACACTGCGCGGACGAAAGGAGGGAGATCATGAGCAAATTGGAACGAAACCGCCTGCGGGCCCAGCGTGAGCGGCAGAGACGCCGCAACCTGCGGCTTATCGGCTGCGCGGCCGCACTTTTGGCGCTCTGCCTGCTGATTGTGCTGTGCTGCAGGGCCTGCGGGGGCCCCGGGCCGGAAGAACCCGGAAACGGGAGCCGTTCCAGCGGCGCGGGCCGAAGCGCTTCTGATCCTCTCTCCATCGGGTCCGCAGCGCCTGCCATGGCGGCCATCGGCAGGGAAGTCCTTTCCTCGCCGGAGGTCAGCCGCCAGCTTGCGGATCCTCTGCTGGTGCTGGTCAACGAGGAAGAAGCCCTGCCGGAGGACTGGCAGGTGGATCTCGCTCCCGTAAGCAGCGACAGCACAGAGAAGGTGGACGTCCGCATACTCAGCGACCTGTCCGCCATGACGGAGGCGGCCCGCCGGGACGACGTGTGGTTCTGGGTGGCCTCCGGCTACCGCAGCGTGGAAGATCAGCAAACCATTCTGGAAAACGCCATCGAACGGCGTATGCAGGAGGAGGGCATGACCCGGGAAGAAGCCGAGGCAGACGCCCTGCGCACCATTCAGAAGCCCGGCCACAGCGAACACCACACGGGCCTGGTGGTGGACTTTAACGACGTGGACGACGGCTTTGAAGAGACCTCCGCCTACCGTTGGCTTTCGCAGCACGCGGCGGATTACGGGTTTGTCCAGCGATACCGCCAGGACAAGGTGGCCTATACCGGCATTGACAACGAAAGCTGGCATTACCGCTATGTGGGCGTGGAGCACGCCCAGGCCATGGAGCGCCTGGACATGTGTCTGGAAGAGTATGTGGAATACGTGCGGGACCATTCCTGAAGGGCCCGGCGCAAATAGACGGAAAGGCCTCCGCCCCAAAAAGGGCGAAGGCCTTTTGCAATGTCGTCTGGTTTAGTTACGGCCGAATTTTTCAAACTTCAGGGGGCGGGGGATAAACTTTTTGATGGCCTCCTGCAAATCTTCGTCGGGATCGAAAACCACCAGGGTTTTGCCCAGCTTTTTGCTGTGGACGACCATGTACCAAGAGCCCTGCCGGTTGGAGTACTGGGTGGCGAAGACCCGGGCGTCGAAGGAACGGTTCTTCAGGCGCTCCTCGTTTTCGGAATAGACGCCGATGTCCTCGCAGGTGTCGCACTCGAAGGCCACCATGCGCTTGCGGTTCTGCCGGTTTAAGATCTTGTCCACGGAGATAAAGCCGTTGGTCAGGCTGTATTCGTATTCCAGCAGCCGGGTGCACAGCAGCTTGTAGCCGCCGAATACTGCGCCCACCACTGCCAGCAGGGCCAGAGCCGGGAAGCGGATGAGCATAAAGCCCACCACGAAGCCGACGACGCCGGCCAGGATAATCCCGACCATAATGCCCACCAGGATCAGCGCGTCTACGCCCTCAAATTTTTTCTTTACCATGCGCTCGATAAATACGTCGCCCATTGTACTCATTCCTTTCGGCTTAGTGGGCTGCTGCCGCCCCTTTTTCGACTTTACAGCCAATTATAGCACAGCCTGCTTTCCATTGCAAGGAAGGAATTTCCTTGCCAGACGGCGCAAATTTGAACCACAGTTTGGCCGGGCATATTTGGGTTTATGCGGCGGTATTTTCCTTGCAAATATGACGCAAGCCAACGACGACAAACCGAAAAGAGACCATTTCTCGCCATTTGCGGTGCGGTTCAAGTCTGCGCCATCTGGCTTACCGCAGGCGGTACAGGTTTGCTTCAAAGGGGCGCAGCTCTTCGGCGGGCGTTCCATAACTTGCAAGCAGCAGCTCGCCGTCGGGCTTTACGGGCCGGGTAAGGGGGTGGTCAGAGAGGTTTACCTCCACATAGAACCGGCCGTCCCGGTCCTCCCGGGTGTAGGCCATAAAGTTCCGCTCCTCTGGGCAGACCGCCGTGAAGCTGCCGTAGACCAGGGTTTTGTACTGCTTGCGCAGGGAGACGGCCCGGCGGTAGAAATTCAGCACGGAATGGGGGTCTTTAGCCTCATTCGCCGCGTTGATCTTATCGTAGTTGTCATTGAGCCGCAGCCAGGGGGTGCCGGTGGTAAAGCCGCCGTTCTTTTCGGAAGTCCACTGCATGGGGGCGCGGCTCTGGTCCCGGGTGCCGGGGGCTACGTGCGCGAAGGCCTCCTGTTCGGACTTGCCCTCGCTGATCAGCTTTTTGTACAGGTTGATGGCCTCCACGTCCCGGAACTCGGAGGCGTCTTTGAACTCCACGTGGCACATGCCCAGCTCCTGGCCCTCGTAGAGGAAGGCGGTGCCGCACAGGGTCATTTCCACCAGTGCGATGAGCTTGGCCGCTGCCTCCCGCTCCTCCTCCTTCCGGGTGATCTTGGAGAGAAGCCGGGGGTTATCGTGGTTGTCGAACACCAGGGTGAGCCAGTTGTCGGTGTCCTGGGTGGCCTGGAACTTGAAGAGGTAGTCCTTCAGGTAGTTCAGGTCGTACCGGTAGATGCTGTACTTGTCGTGGCCGGGGGTGTCGAAGTGGTGGAAGCAGAAGGTGGTGTCCAGCTCCTGGCGGCTGGCCAGGGTCATGCTGACCTGGGTGGCCGGGCCAAGGCCGCAGCCCTCGCCTACAGTGTAGCTGTCGTACCGGGAAAAGGCCCTCCGGTTGAGCTCGTGAAGGTACTGGTGGAGCCGGGGCCCGTACACGTAATTTTCAATGCCGGTGAGGAAGCCGCCCTCGCCGTCGGGCAGGCCGTCGAATTTGGAGATGAGGTTGATGACGTCCAGCCGGAAGCCGTCCACGCCCTTGGAAAGCCACCAGTTGAGCATGGCGTAGACCTCTTCCCGAAGCTCCGGATTTTCCCAGTTCAGGTCCATCTGCTTCCTGCTGAACAGGTGGAGGGCCCACTCGTCCAGCTGGGGATAGTAATTCCAGGCGGGTTCGGAGAAGAAGGACTGCCAGTTGTTGGGCGGGGTGCCATCGGCTTTGCCCTTGCGCCAAATGTAATAGTCCTTATATTTGGAGCTGGGGTCCTTTAGGGCGGCCTGGAACCAGGCGTGCTCGTCGGAGGTGTGGTTTAAGACCATGTCCATGATGAGCTTCATGCCCCGGGAATGGACGTCCTCGAGCAGGGCGTCAAAGTCCTCCATGGTGCCGTAGTCGGCGTGGATCTTCTGGTAATCCCGGATATCGTAGCCGTTGTCGTCGTTGGGGGAATCGTAAATGGGGCTGAGCCAGAGCACGTCCACGCCCAGCTCCTGGAGATAGTCCAGCTTGGAGCGGATGCCGTTTAAGTCGCCGATGCCGTCTCCGTTGGAATCGCAGAAGCTCATGGGATAAATCTGGTACATGACGGCTTCCTTCCACCATTTCCGCTCGTATTCGCCCCGCACCGGCACATGGATGGGCACGGCGGTGGCTTCGATCCGCTTAAAGGTGGGTTCCAGCCGTTCCAGCTCTTCGGCGGTGTACTGGTCCGCGGGCTTCAGCATTCTCTGCATGCCCAAGGTTTCCTGGGCGTAGGGCTGCTTCAGCAGTTCTGCAAGGTTTTTGCGCATGGGGATCCGTCCTTTCACAAGTAAATTGTTTGTTGTCATTATACACGATTTTTTTGGCTGCAGCAACCTTGTTTCGGTCAATTTTTGAAAAAGCGGATTTTTTTCCGGGGCTTGCACAAATAGCCATTTGGTGCTATAATTCATAATACACGCGGAGATGAAAGAAAGTAATCCGTGCCTGCACGGTCAGAGAGCCTTTGTCATCGGCTGAAAGCAGAGGCGCGGCGCAGACGGGTGAAGTTCCTTTCGGAGCGGCGGAGCTGAAGGAAAGGCTTTTGGGCTTTTCTGGGTAGGCCCCGACGGAGGACGCCACGTTACAGGCGGTAAGACGAGGGCGGGCGCAGTTTGTCCCGCTGAATTTGGGTGGTACCGCGTAGTTTTTACTTCGCCCCAAGAGATGGGGGCGATTTTTTTATTCCCCCGAAAAGGAAAGGAAGAAGAGCATGAAAGAGAAAATCGAAGCCCTCCGCCTGAGCTTTGAACAGGAGCTGGCAGAGGCGAAAAACAGCGAGGCCGTAGAGCGTCTGCGGGTGGCCTATCTGGGCAAGAAGGGCTCTGTCACCGAGCTTTTGAAGGGCCTGAAGGACGTGGGCGCCCAGGAGAAAAAGGAAATGGGCCAGCACATCAACCTGCTGAAAAAGCAGGTGGAGGAAAAGATCGCCGGTCAGGTGGAGAAGATCAAAGCCGCCGAGCAGGAGCTGCTGATTTCCGCCGCCGAACAGTATGACGTGACCCTGCCCGCGCCGGTGGCGGAGGGGTCCTACCACCCCATCACTATCGTCCAGCGGCAGCTGGAGGAGATC
>CAZBDS010000092.1:0-6458 GCA_964490735.1 uncultured Acutalibacter sp.
GCGACATTTCTTTGCAGAAATGCCGCCTGTTGCGCTCGTCTGCGGCTCCTCTCCGTGAAAGGTCACGCTCCCATCGGCTAAATCCTTGCAAGCGCGGATTTTTAACGCCGATTTGGTCGCTACCAACCTTTCACGGGCAAAGGACATCATTTTTCGCTGAACTGCAAATAAAAAACGAATCACCATTAGGTGGTTCGTTTTTTGTTCGTTCGGCTATTGCTTATCCCGGTACAGGAACGTCACGATCTGCCCGCGGGTGCAGGACTGATTGGGCGAAAAGGTAGTGGGGCTGGTGCCGCTGGTAATATTTTTCTCCACGGCCCACTTCACAGCTTCGGTGTAGAATTGTCCGTCCGCCACGTCGGAAAAGCCGCCGGAGCCTGCGGGCCGTCCATTGGTCCGCCACAGAAACGTGACAGCCTGCGCCCGGTTGCAGGGAGTACGGGGCGAAAAGTGCGTGGCGTCCGTGCCGCTGGTAATACCCTGTTCGCTGGCCCACAATACAGCCTTATAGCAATAGTCCCCGCTCTTCACGTCCACAAAGGGGTTTACCGCGGAGGCGGGCTCCGGGGAACCGTTTGCCCGCCACAGGAAGGTGACGATCTGCCCGCGGTCACAGGGGCCGTTGGGGGAGAAGGTGGTATTGCTGGTACCGTTGGTGATGTGATTTTCCACAGCCCAGGCCACGGCGTCCCAACAATAGCTGCCGCTGGGAACGTCCGCAAAGACGCCGGAGGTTCCCCCCTGAGAGCCGGAGCCGAGGGTCACCGTGAAAGAGGCGGTCTGGTCCATATAGCGCACTGTCACGTTCTGGCTTCCCGCCTTGGCGCTGTCGTAGCCGCTGCACATCTCCGAAGACAGGGGCAGATAAGAGTCGCCGTGCTCACAGTGCAGGGCAACAACTCCTTCCATGTCCTCCAGGTCCGTACCCAGAGGATAGCTGCTCTTTCCTACTGTCACGCCGGTAAGCTGGGGAGCGCAGATGCCCACAAACATCTGAACCCATCTCTGGCCGTCGCTGCCCAGCCCAATATGGCAGAAAGGACGGGTAAGAATGTTCATTCTGTGGCCGGTGCTGTTCATCCACCCCGTCACCACAGAGGCGGGGGAAGGGTAGCCCACGGCAATGTTCTCCCCGCTGCGGCCAAAGGCGTAAGGATCCAGACCTACGTCGCTCAAGGCCGTCATACAAGATTGGCCGTTGGGGCGGGTATGGTCGAACCGGTCTTTCAGTTCCACAGCCCGCAGCTGGGCAGCGGCGTGAAGGCCCTCGAAGGTGCTTAGGGGCCGCAGGCCCTCTTGCGCGCGTTCCGCGTTGGTACAGCGAATGGCCTCCCAGGAATTTTCTGACACCGGGGAACGCCAGCCGCCGTCGAAACGATCCGGAGCGGCGGCCGCGGCAGGAACGGCCAAACCCAGGCAAAGCGCCAGCGTCAGCGCAAGGGATAAAAGTTTCTTCATGTTCGCTCCTCCTCACGATTATTCCAACAAAAACAGGATAGCACGCAGCGCCGGGAAAAGCAAGAAATATCTGGGGTTTTGGGGCCCTGGCCAGCTTTGAAAATGATGTATTAGAAAGAACGAATGCGGAAAAAATAGTCCAATGTCGGCACCAGCCTGTTATCCTCGTATAGCTTTTTAATTTCAGAAACCGTCATCCATCTACAGTCTGCAACTTCATCTGTTGTCGCATCGTCCAAATGCAAATCGCCATCGTATTCAAAAAGCCATACATCTACAATATCATTGAAGGTACTTCGCATTTTAGTAAAAAGGATTCTCCCGGTTTCGGGTTCTAAATCCAAGCCCACCTCTTCCTTTACTTCCCTAAGCGCTCCATCAATACTGCTCTCTCCCTTTAAAACCGAGCCTCCAACGCATTCCCACATAAGCGGAAAGGTCGGTCTGTTCGCTGAACGCTGAGAAATAAGATATTCTCCTTTGCGGTTTCGTATCCATACATGCACTACCAAGTGATAGAAGCCGTCCGGAATCTTTTCCCCACGGATATGCTCTTTTCCCGTTTTTTCTCTATATTTTGTATATAAGTCCCATTTTTCCATATTTCTATCCGTTCCCCCAAAATCTCATAAACTCTTATCATTAAATTGATTATATCGTATTCTTTCGATATTTTCCATACTGTTTTGATTTATTCTACCGCCCTAGTTTCAAACCATATTTCCTGGCCTTCTTTGCGTCATTTCTTTTGCCAGCATTTCTTTAATTTGCGGAAACAGTTTCATCGTGGGATGACCCTTTCCCTGCAGCAAAATACACCCCCTGACACAGTTTATTTTCCTGCATCAGGGGGCCTCTTTGTTGATTGTCCGGTTTTACCGGTGCGCCGTACTTTAGATTTTCCCTGTTTCCCTGACGGAGAACAGATTCTTCTTTCTACGGGATCAGTGGTATTTGGGAAGCCAGTCTCCGTGGGTTTCGATCAGGTCGTCCACCATCTTGATAATGGTGTCGATGTCCAGCTCGCTGCCGGTGTGGGGATCCAGCATGGCGGCCTGGTAGATGTGCTCCTTCTTTTGGGTCACGGCGGCCTCGATGGTCAAAAGCTGCACATTGATATTCGTCATGTTCATGGCGGCGCACTGCACCGGCAGCCTGCCCACATGGCAGGGGTGCACACCCATACCGTCGATAAGGCAGGGGACCTCTACGCAGGCGTCCGCAGGCAGGTTTTCGATGAGCCCTCCCCCATTGAGCACGTTCCCGCCGATCTTATACGGCGTGTTGGTGACGATGGCTTCCATGATATGGGAGGCGTATTCCCGGGAGCGTTCATGCTGGAGCTGGTGGCTCTGGCGCAGCTCGTCCCGCTCCTTTGCCCAGCCCGCGATCTGATTCACACAGCGGCGGGGATACTCGTCCAGGGGGATCTGGAAGCGGTCGATCAGCTCCGGATATTTGGACTTGATGTAGAACATATTGTACTCGGAATTGTGCTCGCTGGACTCGGTGCAGTAGTAGCCAAACTTGTCGATATAATCAAAGCGCACCATGTCACTGTGCTTTTCGGCGGCGTTCTTCTCCTTTGCCCGGCGGCGGATCTCGGGATACAGATCGTTGCCGTCCTTGTCCTTCAGCTCCAGAAGCCAGCCCATATGGTTGATGCCGGCGATCAGCTCCTTGCGGCCCTCCAGCTTATCCTCCATGCCCAGGGCCTTTAAAAGGCCCTCGGAGCACACCTGCACGCTGTGGCACAGGCCCACTGTTTTGACGCTGGTATAGCGCTGCATGTAGCCGGTGAGCATGGCCATGGGATTGGTATAGTTGAGGAACCAGGCGTCCGGGCAGACCTCCTCCATGTCCCGGGCAAAGTCCGCCATGACGGGAATGGTGCGCAGAGCCCGCATAATGCCGCCAATGCCCAGGGTGTCGCCGATGGTCTGGCGCAGGCCGTACTTTTTGGGCACCTCAAAGTCGATGATGGTGCAGGGGTCATACAGGCCCACCTGAATGGCGTTCACCACAAAATCCGCCCCGCGCAGGGCGTCCTTCCGATTCTCCACCCCCAAAAAGGTGGTGATCTTTGCATGGCCGCCCAGGGTTTCGTTCATGGTTCCGAGGATCTCCGCGCTTTCCGAAAGCCGGGTGCCGTCGATATCGTACAGGGCGAATTCGGCGTCCCGCAACACCTCGCTGCACATGCAGTCCCCCAGAACGTTCCGGGCGAAAACTGTGCTGCCGGCGCCCATAAAGGTGATTTTTCTCATTTTTCGTGTTCCTTTCCATTTACGGCCATTTGCCGGGATCTAAATTAAGTGTACCATACAAGGGCAAAATAGCTATTGCAAGATGTGGCCTGATTTTGGTATAATGTGTTTTGTTTCAGGGCACCTGCGCACACCGTGGCAGCCGCCTGCCATTCCCCGAACGATAAGGAGGCACACAATATGGCCACCCACAGTCTGCTTGTGAGCAATCGGGAATTCCGGGAAATAAACCCCCTTCAGGCCGGCTGGGAGCGCTGCCGGCCCGGCCATTCCTTCGGCCCGGCGCTGCGCTCCTTTTACCTTTTGCACTATGTGGTGTCCGGGCACGGCACATTCCGGACCGAAAACAAAAGCAGCCGGGTAGGCCCGGGGGAGATTTTTGTAATCCGCCCCGGCGAGACCACCTTTTATCAGGCCTCCTCGGAGGATCCCTGGCACTACATCTGGATCGGCTTTACCCTTGGGCTTCCCCTGCCGGAAGCCCTGAAGTCCGATGTGGTCTCCCTTCCTCAGGCGGGGGAGATTTTTTCCTCGGTGCCGGACCTCGTTCACCGGGAGAACGGGCGGGAAGCCAGCCTGTGCGGGAAGCTTTGGGAGCTTTTCTCCCTGCTGGAACAAGAGGAAATACCGTCCTCTGCCCGGAAAGGGAAATCGGCCGACGCCTATGTAAACATGGCCAAAACTTACATGGAAACAGAGTATATGCGAAACGTATCCGTAACGGCCCTTGCCCGTAAGCTCAACCTGGACCGCAGTTATTTCAGCAAGCTTTTTAGGGAAAGCACCGGGAAAAGCCCCCAGCAGCACCTGACCTGGCTGCGGCTGAAAAAGGCGGCGGAGCTTTTGCGGGAATACGGGAAAACACCCGGTGAGGCGGCCATCGCCGTGGGCTATTCCGACGTGTTCAGCTTCTCCCGAATGTTCAAGCGCCACTTCGGCATCTCCCCGCGGGAATATGGCAAACGCACTTGAACGCTTTTGCGGCATGGTAAAAACAAATGGAACCCGTCCGGAAATTTATGATTGGATCATCAAAACAAGGAGGCGGAAATCCCCATGAAAATCGACCAATTTTCTTACCACCTTGGAGCGGCGGACTGCTTTTGCGAAATGGTCCGCGCCGGTGTAAAGCGGATCGCGCTGTCCCACCCCTGCGATTCCCGGGAAGAGCTTAACGGTTTCCTGCCGGAATTTGACAGGCTGTGCGAAACGTACGGCGTCTGTTACTATGTGGAGGACGAATCGTTTTTGACAGACCTCTTCCCCCTGTCGCTGAATCGGGGCAAGTGCAACGTGATCTTTTATCAGGACGCTTCCGCGCTGCGGGATTACCTGGATTTAAAGGCGGAGAAGGAAAAGGCAGCCGCTGCGGGCAATTATGACGATTGCCGCAAGGATCTCGCGTGGCGGTACGGTAAGCTGCTTTCGTACACGGACGCGGGAATCCGGCATTTGATGGATACAAATTGTGAAAAAGAATAAACTCTTTATTGCAGAAATTTTCAAGAACAGGAAAGCGGGAAACTATGAAAGCGTTTTGGCGGGAAAAGAATTTTTGTAAAAGGCTTGTCATCATGTTATTGGCAAACCTGGTGATGGGCGTGGGCATTGCGCTGTTTAAGGTGTCGCTGACCGGCAACGACCCTTCCACCGCCCTGGTGATCGCCATCGGCGACAAAATCGGCGTGGATTTTTCCATTGTGCTCATCGTGATGAACAGCCTTTACTTTTTGACCGAGCTGATTTTTGAAAGATCCCTGATCGGCCTGGGCACCTTTGTCAACTGGTTTCTGATCGGCCCCGTCGCCTCCTTCTGCGAGAAGCTGATTGTGGGCGCGCTGGGTTCGCCCCGGCTCTTTCTTGCAAAATTGGGGATAATGGCAGTGGGGGTGCTGGTCTTAAGCTGTTCCTGCGCTTTTTACCAAACGGCAAACATGGGGATCTCCCCCTACGATTCCCTGTCGATCATGCTGTCCCACAAAACGCCGGTCCCGTACTTTTGGTGCCGTATTCTAACGGATTCCCTCTGCGTGGCCGCAGCCTTTTTCCTGGGCGGCCTGCTGGGACTGGGCACGCTGGTATGCGCCTTGGGACTGGGGCCGTTTATCACGTTCTTTACCAAGTACGCGGCGAAAAAGGTCTTGACGGACGAATGAAGGTGGAACTGCACACATAAGCCCCAAACCGAAAGGCCCCCGGAGCGAAGTGCTCCGGGGGCCTTTCACTGCAAATCCAAAGCGGGTTGCCGAATATATATCCTTGGCTTCACTTTTCTGTAGGCTCCGTATAATATTGCGCCTGGAGGCTGTACAGTTCGTTGTATTTTCCTTTTTGCTCCATCAATTCGCTGTGTGTTCCGTATTCAACCATTTTTCCGCTATCGAATACTGCGATTTTATCGCAAAAACGGCAGGTAGAAAGGCGGTGGGAGATATAAACCGCCGTTTTCCCGTTTGTCAAATCGTCAAATTTTCTGAAAATTTCGAACTCTGCCTTGGGGTCTAAAGCGGACAGAGGCTCGTCCAGAATAATCACTTTTGCATCCCTGGCCATTGCGCGGGCAATGGCTATTTTCTGAGATTCGCCCCCGGACGGCTCAAAACCATCGGCGTCAAATTCCTTGTATATGGTAGTGTCAATTCCATTCGGCAGCGTTTCCAGCTTGTTGTACATTCCGATCCCTTTCAGCAAATCCAATGCTCTTTGTCTTGCAGAATCGGAATTATCTCC
>CAZBDS010000093.1:0-6424 GCA_964490735.1 uncultured Acutalibacter sp.
AGAAATTGTCCTCCTTGCCCATGCGGCGCATGTGGCTTTCGGGCACGCCGACCTCTTTCGTCCAGATGTCCCAAGCCGCATCGTCCTCCAGATACACGGTGACATAGAGCTTCTCCGGCGGCATTTCCAGAACCTCTGTGAAAAACTCCCAGGCCCAGGTGATGGCCTCCCGCTTGAAATAGTCGTTGAAGGAGAAATTGCCCAGCATTTCAAAGAAGGTGCCGTGACGGTCGTCGATGCCCACGCTGTCGATATCCGGGGTGCGGATACATTTCTGGCAGGTGGTCACCCTGACCCGGGGCGGCGTGACCTCGCCGGTGAAGTACTTTTTCATGGGAGCCATGCCGGAGTTGATCAGCAAAAGGCTGTTGTCCCCCTGGGGGATCAGCGAAAAGCTGGGCAGCCGCAAATGCCCCTTGCTCTCAAAAAACGCCAGATACTTCTCCCGAAGCTCGTTTAAGCCTGTCCATTTCATTTTTATAACCTCCTGATGATTCTCAGTTTTTATGGATTTCTTTTTTTGTCCGGCCTTCCAGAAAATCGGCCAAGGCCTGCAGCTTTTCTTCAATACCCGGCTCCTCTATGGCGGGTATTGCATTGGTGTTGTGGCAGCAGATCAGGGGGGCAATTTCCCGGCAGCCCATCTGCCTCAACAGCGTCCCGGCCAAGGCCGCGGCAGGGTCCGGCGCGCCGTCTCCCCCGCCCGCCAGCAGGATCCCGCCCCGCTTTTGGGAAAGGCCGGTTTCCCGTTTTTGAAAGGTCCTCCGGCAGTAATACTGCTGCAGACGGCTTAAGAGGGAAAGCAGAGGCCCCGTCAGCTGAGAAAAATAAAGGGGGCTGGCAATGACCACCGCGCTGCACCGGCGCAGCAGCCCGTCGATCTCCTCCCAGCCGTCCCGGAGCGCGCAGCCGTCGTGGTCCCAGCAGTACCGGCAGTCCATACAGGGGGAAATGCCGCAGGTATAGGCGTCGATCACCGTTGTTTCACCCTCCAGCCGCCGTTCCAGCTCCCGGATCAGGGAAACTGTGTCTCCCCGGGGCCGGGGCGAGCCGTTTAAAATCAGCGTTTCCATCTATAACCTCCCGCCGCAAAAATAAAAAGCCGCCCATCCCACATGGGACGGACGGATCCGCGGTACCACCCAAATTACAGGGAAACACTCCCCTGTCTCTTTCGTCTGCCGTTAACGCCGGGCTGCGCCGCCGTTCCTCACGGCGGGTGCGAAGGAAACCGGAGGGGCCTGTCTTTTATTGCCCAAACGGCTTTCACCTGCCGCCGTCTCTCTGCATGGACCTTCAAAAGACATCTTCTCCGCGCACAATCTATTGGATTTTCCCCTATTATAGCCCGATTTTTTTTTGCTGTCAATGATTTACGGGGCGCCCCGGCACTTTTTCTTGCGCTTTCCCACTGAACATGCTAGAATGGTCTCAATTCGCGCTTGTGCGCACAAGAAAGGAAGATCGGCATGAAAAAAACGGCAATCCTTCGCTACGCTGAAACCCGGAGGAACCAGACCCTCTGATTCCTCACCGAACCTGGAGGAATTACATTGTATTCATCATCACGCCTTAAAACGCTTTTTTCTTTTTACCGGCCCTATCGGGGGCTGCTCTGCGCCGACCTGCTGTGCGCTTTCGGCACCAGTGCCGCTGGGCTTTTGCTGCCTCTGGCGGTCCGGAAGGTCACCAACGAGATCCTGCCCGCCCCCGGTCCCGGCGCCGCAGGGGAAATTCTGCTCACCGGCCTTTTCATGCTGGTCCTGCTGGCGGTGGAGATCTTCTGCCTCTATTTTATGGATTACCGGGGCCACTCCATGGGGGCCATGATGGAGCGGGACATGCGCGGCGCCCTGTTTGAGCATTGCCAGAAGCTGTCCTTTTCCTATTATGACAATCACCCGGTGGGCGACCTGATGAGCCGCATCACCAACGACACCCTTTCCCTGGCGGAATTTTTTCACCACCTGCCCGAGGACCTGCTGGTCAACGCCGTCAAGCTTTTGGGGGCGGCGGCAATCCTCAGCCGGATCCACTGGCAGACCGCCCTGGCCCTTTTGTGCCTGCTTCCCCCCATGGTCCTCTACACCCTGCACGGCAACAAGAAGATGGCCAAAGCCCTGGAGGAAGGCCGGAAAAACGTGGGCGGGATCAATGCCCAGACCGAGGAATCCCTCTCCGGCGTGCGCACGGTCCAGTCCTTTACGGGGGAAGCGGCGGAACAGCGGAAATTTTCCGCCCTGAACGAAGCCCTCCTGCGCAGCCGGAAACAGGGATACCGGGCGGAGGCCGTTCTCTGGAGCGGTACGGATTCCTTTGCGGTGCTGCTCCGCATCTTCGCGGTGGTCTTCGGGGGCTTTTCCATTCTTGCGGGCTCCATCAGCCTGGGGGACCTGCTGGTCATTCTGCTGTACATTGGCTATTTCACCGAGCCCGTCGTCAGCCTGATCAACACCAGCCGGCTGATCCAGGAGGGCCGCACCGGCCTTACCCGCTTTCTGGAGATCATGGAGACCCAGCCCGAGATCCGGGACCTGCCCGGCGCAAAAGATCCGGAAAACGTCCGGGGCGAAATTGTCTTTTCCCACGTGGATTTCCGCTACGGCCAGGGGGAACAAGTTTTCCGCGACCTGAACCTGACCATTCGCGCCGGGGAATATGTGGCCTTGGTGGGGGCCTCCGGCGTGGGGAAAACCACCCTCTGCTCCCTGATCCCCCGGTTCTACGAGCCCCAGAAGGGCGAGATTCTGCTGGACGGTGTACCCCTTCACCGGCTGACCCTGAAAGGCCTGCGTCAAAACGTGGGCGTGGTCCAGCAGGGCGTGTACTTATTTTCCGGCACCGTGGCCGAAAACATTGCCTGGGGCAGACCCGGCGCTTCCCGGCAGGAGATCGAAGCCGCCGCTGAGAAGGCCGGCGCCCGGGAATTCATCGAAAAGCTGCCCCAAGGCTATGACACGGAGATCGGCCCCCACGGTGTCCGGCTGTCCGGCGGCCAACAGCAGAGGCTGTCCATTGCCCGGGTGTTTCTGAAAGACCCGCCCGTGCTGCTTCTGGACGAAGCCACCAGCTCTCTGGACAACCACAGTGAACGGGTGGTCCAGCAGTCCCTGGACCGGCTGAAGGACCACCGCACCACCCTGGTCATCGCCCATCGCCTGTCCACCGTCCGGAATGCCGAGCGGATTTTGGTGCTGGACGAAACCGGTATCTGCCAGCAGGGCACCCACCGGGAGCTGATGGAACAGGGCGGCGTGTACGCCGAGCTTTACCGCACGGCTCAGGAATCCTGAAAAGCCGCAAGAATATAACGAGAAAGAAGGAGCTCCATGGAGAATCAAAAATCCCTGAAAAGCGGCTTTTACCCGCAGATTGCCAAGCTGGTGGTGCCCATTGTCCTGCAGAACCTGTTGAGCGCGGCAGTGAGCTCTGCCGACGTGATCATGCTGCGGTTTGTGGGCCAGTCCGCCATTTCGGCGGTGTCCCTGGCCGCCAACTACGCCAACATTCTGTTCATGATCTTCTACGGCCTGGGCACCGGGGCCACCATGCTCTGCGCCCAGTACTTCGGCAAAAACGACATGAAGGCCATTCGCGTGGTAGAAGGCATTGCCCTGCGGTTTTCCATGGGCAGTGCCCTGGCGTTTGCCCTGGCGGCCCTGTTTATTCCCAGGTCCATGATGCGGCTGTTTACGCCCTCGGAAGAGCTGATCAGCCTGGGAGCCTCCTATCTGCGGATCCTCAGCGTAGCCTATCTCTGCTGGGGCGTCACCGAAGTCTTTAAGGCCGTTCTGCGCAGTGTGGGCCGGGTGACTGTCTGCACCGCCCTGACCACCTTTGCCTTTTCTGTCAACGTCGTTCTGAACGCCGTGTTCATTTTCGGCCTGTTCGGCGCGCCCAAGCTGGGCGTAGCGGGCGTGGCCATCGCCACCTCCTTCTCCCGGCTGCTGGAGCTGCTCCTCTGCCTGCTCATTTCGGCCAGAAGCCAAAACATAAAGATCAAGCTTTCCTACTTATTCCTGCGCAACAAGTCCCTGTTCGGCGACTTTATGAAGATGTCCGTGCCCGCTATTCTCAACGATGTGGTCTGGGGCCTGGCCTTTTCCATGTACTCGGTAATCATCGGCCAGTTTCTGGGCGACGACATGGTGGCGGCCAACGCCATTATCGGCGTGGTGCGGAACCTGGGCACGGTGCTGTGCTTCGGCGTGGCCAGCGGCGGCGGGATCCTGCTGGGACAGATCATCGGCCAGAACCGGCTGGAGGACGCCGACCTCTGTGCCAAAAAGGTGGTTAAGCTTACCGTTCTGTCCGGGCTGATCGGAGGCCTGGTCATTCTGGGGGCTATCCCCGTGGTGATGCGCTTTGCCGGCCTGACGGATCAGGCCATGTACTACCTGAAGATCATGATGCTCATCAACTCCTACTACGTCATGGGCGCGGCGGTAAACACCACCTTGATCGCCGGCGTGTTCCGGGCCGGTGGAGACAGCCGATTCGGCCTGATCTGTGACCTCATCACCATGTGGGTCTATGCGGTGCCTTTGGGCTTCCTGACAGCGGCGGTGTTCAAGCTTCCTCCCCTGTGGGTCTACTTCCTGCTGTGCACCGACGAGTTTGTCAAGTGGCCCTGGGTCATCAAGCGGTACCGCAGCAAGAAATGGCTGAAAAACATTACCCGGGACGACCTGTTTGCGGGTGAACAACCGGAGGGATAAGAAATGCCGGAATTCTGCAGCGGCCTTCAGCTCTGCAAAGGCTTTTTCAACGACGCCGCCAAGCCGATTTTGGACCGCTTTTTCCCGGAGCTGCGCTATTCGGCGGGGCTTCTCGGCTACGGCTCCGACGTGCTGGGCTATGACGACGAGGTTTCCCGGGACCACATGTGGGGGCCCCGCTTCTACCTGTTTCTGGAAGAGCGGGACCTGGATAAGAAGCCCGCGATTTTCCGGGCCTTCGCGGAAAACCTGCCCTATGAGTACCGGGGCTACAGCGTCAATTTTTCCCGCCCCAATCCGGAGGATCACGGCGTGCGCGTCCCGGAACCCATCACCGAAGGGTTCGTGGACCCGCTGATCTTCATCGAGACCTTTGACCAATTCCTGGTCCCGGTGCTGGGCGGCGCAAAGCCCGAAAGCCTGCAGCCCCTGGACTGGCTCACCTTCTCCGAGCACCGGCTTTTGTCCCTGGCTTCCGGCGCCCTGTTTTCAGACGGCCTGAACCTGCAAAAGCGCCTTGCCCCGCTGCGCTTTTATCCGGAGGAGGTCAAGCTCTATCTGCTGGCCTCCAACTGGGAGATCCTTTCCGAGGAGCAGGCCTTTGTCAAGCGCTGCGGCCAGCGGGGGGACGACATTGGCTCCCGGCTGATCTGCGGCAGGATCGCGGAACGGCTGATGCGCCTGTGCTTCCTCTACCGGGATCAGTACGCCCCCTACAGCAAATGGTTCGGCACGGCCTTTCAGCGCCTGGACGTAGACGGGCGGATCAAGGAGGAGATCGCCGAAGCCCTGAAGGCCGGTGACGTGCTCAGCCGGGAAGAGCACTTGGTGGCCGCCCAGGCCCTGGTGGCGGAGCTCCACAACGAAAGCGGCCTCACCGCTCCCGTGGAGTTTCGAATTGAGCCCTACTTCGGCCGGGACATCAAAGTGATCTATGCCGACAAATTCTCCCGGGCCCTGGGAGAGCAGCTGAAGGGCACCGTCCTGGAAAACGTGCCCTATCTGGGCACCCTCAGCCAAATCGGCGGTCTGATCTATTATGATAACTATACCAATTACGAAAAGATCAAGGGCCTGTACCGATAAGCCCAAAGCACGCAAAAAGCCCTCCGGCAGCTGCCGGAGGGCTTTCCTCTTATTTTTTAATGATTGATGCTCTGGGACAGGCCCCTTCCCTCGCCGGACCTGCCGGTGTTCTCGGAAAGGGTCAGTTCCAGCACGCCAGTCTGGCTGCCGCTGCCGGAATACCGCTCCACCGTCAGCTTTACCGTATCGCCGGGCTTCTTGTCGGCGATATAAGAGGCGATGGTGGAATCGGAAGTGATCTGGGTGTCGTCGATAGCGGTGATCATGTCATAGACCTGCAGGCCCGAAGCCTCCGCCTCATCGCTGCTGATCTGGGTCACGTAATAGCCCGCGTTCATGCCGAAGAAGCTGGCCTTCAAGCGGTCCACATACTGGCCGGAGAAGCCCACGGAGGGCCGGTCCTTTACATAGCCGAACTCGATCAGGTCGGACACGATGGGCTGCACCGTGTCCGAGGGAATGGCAAAGCCCAGCCCCTCATAGCCCGTGGCCACGATCTTGGAGGAATTGATGCCCACCACATGGCCGTTCATGTTCACCAGCGCGCCGCCGGAATTGCCGGGATTGATGGCCGCGTCGGTCTGAATGCAGTTGATCGAATAGCCCGTGTCGGAATTGGT
>CAZBDS010000094.1:0-6348 GCA_964490735.1 uncultured Acutalibacter sp.
TCCCAACCCAAATAGGGACTGTTCAGCACTATCAGGGCCGCGAAAACAGCCGCTATGACTGCGGAAAACAGGATAAAGAACCAATGAATCATCTTTTGCCTCACCGCTTTTCTATGTGCGAATCGCAGGTTAATGGCCTCAAGCTTCTCGGAGATTGTTTTCAGGTCAGCCGTTTCCGTCTCGGCAACGGTTTCTCCAAGCAGCGTGCTTACGGGTGTTTCAAATGCCTCTGCCAAGGAAATCAGCATATCGGCATCCGGAACCGACAGACCTTGTTCCCATTTTGATACGGTCTGCCTTACCACATTCAACTGAACCGCCAGCTCCTCCTGCAAAAGCCCTTTGGATTTTCTGATTGCTTTAATGTTTTCATTCAGCATCAGGAACGACCTCCTTTCCCTGCTATCATAGGCCGAAACACCCGTTGCGGCAAGCAACGCAGATTTACATGCAGCATCTTTTCCGCATTTTTAACCTCCGCTCATTTCCTCCGAAGCGCCTTAGGCCTTTTACTTTTGACGGGGATCAGCAGATCCAGCTGTGGAATTTCCGGTTCGCCGGCAGGCGTTTCCCGGATACGGTCGTGATAGTTCAGGTGCTCTTCCAGGGAACCATACATATCTTCGTAGGTGCCGCTGCCGCAATACTCGTATTCCTCATTCTCCCTAACCCACTGGTCCAGCCAGGCCCACTCGTGAAAATTCCCCATCTGGATCATATGGGCGGCATAGGTGCCTCCCGGAAAGTTCTTTTTGGTCAAAGGCGCCGGGACCTCCATGTCCTCGGGAATGGTGACCCAGAACTCGTAGCCGTGATAGCCCGTTTCGTCCACCGGGTTGGGGGAATTGAAGCCGTACAGCCGCAGCCCGGGGTGTTTTTCCCAAAGGCGGTTCTTCCTTACAAAATCGGCCATCATCTCCCCCGCCCTGTTCTCGGGGTCGTCCCCCACAAAGCGTGCAGAGGCCACTGCGGTGGCAGGCAGATGGACGATGCGCACGTCCGTCATTTTTTGAGCTGCCTTTTCCATGTTGTCCAGTTCCTGCATTGTAACGCTCCTCTCTTTTGACAGTTGTGGAGAAGAGACGTCCAGGGAGTTGGCCAGCTCCAGCAGGCGGCTGTCCGCCAGCAGGGCGTCCCCCGCGGGCAGGCTGATCCGGACCTTTAAAGCGGCGAGAAATTCCGACAGGAGCTGCCGCACCTGGGCAAGGGCCCGGGCTTCCTCGTCCAGACTGTCCAGGTTCTTCTGCAGCACGGCAATGGCCGAAGCAGTGCCGGGATCGTCCAGGATCTGCTTGATCTCCTTCAGCGGGACCCGCAGTTTCCGCAAAATCAGGATCTGCCGGAGGCGGGCCACATTCTCTTCGCTGTACACACGGTAGGCGTAGCCCTCTCTCTTTCCGCTGGAGAGAAGCCCAAGCCGCTCATAGTACCGGAGCATTCTGGTGGATACGCCGTACTCCCGGGAAATCTGGGTAACGGTGGCCAATTCCTTCACGGAATCACTCCCTTTCTCTCTTCTGTGTCATACAGTATAAGGTACGACACCGTGTCGCAGTCAAGGGCTTTTGAAAAATTTATGAAAAAGCCCGGAGTTTTCTCCGGGCTGACACTACAAAAGCATTTTTCGGTCACAGAGATAGCAGTCCCTGGTCCAGCATTTCCTGGGCGGCAAGCAGAATTCCCAGCTGGCCGCTGTGGTAATTGAGGCCGCCCTGCATCCACACGGCATAGGGTTCCCGCAAAGGGGCGTCGGCGGAAAGCTCGATGGAGGACCCAAGGGTAAAAGCGCCGGCCGCCATGATCACGTCGCTGTCATACCCGGGCATGGGGCTGGGCTCGGGGACCACAAAGGAATCCACCGGCGCACCCTTTTGCACGCCCTTGCAAAACGCGATGAGGGCCTCTTTCTTTTCCAGCAGGATCGCCTGGATAATATCGCCGCGCGGTTCCTGGGGGGCAGGCGTAACGCCGTAGCCCAGCTTCTCGAAAAGAGCGGAGGCAAACAGGGCGGTTTTCAGAGCCTCCCCCGCCACATGGGGCGCGTGGAAAGCGCCCATAAAGAGCTGACGGTTATTGCCCAGGGTGCAGCCGATCTCCCTGCCGGTGCCCGGCGTAGTGAGGCGGTACGCGCAGAGCTCTACCAGGTCTTTCCTGCCGGCAATATAGCCGCCGGTAGGGGCGATACCGCCGCCGGGGTTTTTGATCAGGGAGCCTGCCATAATGTCCGCCCCGTGGGACACAGGCTCGTCCTGTTCTACAAATTCCCCATAGCAGTTGTCAACCATGACGATACAGCCGGGAGCTTTGCGTTTGGCGATTTCCGCGATCTTTTCGATGCCCTTTACCAGCAGAGAGGGACGCAGGCTGTAGCCCCGGGAACGCTGGATATACACCATCTTATAAGCGGGAGTGATCCGCTCCTCCATGGCGGCGTAATCGGGAGTGCCATCGGGCAGCAGGTCAATCTGCTCATAAGCAATGCCGAATTCACGGAGGGAGCCGGGCTCTTCCCTGTCCTCTATGCCGATGACGCCCTGGATCGTGTCGTAAGGCGTGCCGGTGACGCAAAGCATTTTGTCGCCGGGCCGAAGCAGGCCGAACAGGGCTACGGTAAGGGTATGGGTACCGCTGACAAAGTTCCAGCGCACCAGGGCGTCTTCCGCGCCAAAAGCATAGGCGTAAACCTGGTCCAGCACGTCTCTGCCCCGGTCGCCGTAGCCGTAGCCGGTACTGGCGGCAAAGTGGCTTTCGCTGACGCCAGCCCGGTTGAAAGCAGCCAGCATTTTCTGCTGATTGTATCGCTGGACCGACTCAATTTCCTGAAAACGGTTGGCAACGGAGGTCTCCGCTTCATCGGACAGCTTTTGGAGAGAAGGATCGATTTGAAAATAGGGGTACATGGACGCTCCTCCTTACAAAACGGAATAAACCCAGGTGTCCGTTTTCGCATACCCCAGGTTTTTATAGAATTCACGGTTCTTTTCCTTGTCCCGGAACACGTACATAGTTTTCCCCGGGAAGCAGGCCTCTGTCCGGCGGACCAGGGCGGAACCGATTCCTTGACGGCGCAGATCTTCACGGACAGCCAAAGCCGACAGAAGAGCGGCATTTGCGCTGATGGAAGAAACTACGGCGCAGCCCGCCAGAGAACTGTTCCGGTATTCTGTCTGCACCAGAGCAACATCGTGGCGGAGCTTGTGGGAAAGATCCAGATAGAAAGGCTCGAATTCGTCTGCCATGCCGGCGCTTTCCAGCAAGGCGTACACGTCCCGAATATTGACGGCATACGGATCTTCGATGGCAGCAGGGCCAGGCTTCAGCTGCTTTTTCAACACGTCGCCGGAAGCGCTGACAGGCAGAGACAAAACCTCCGCGTTGCGCACCGCGCAGATCACGGTCCGGGGACCCACCGCGCGAAGAAAAGCCGCTGTCTGCTCCCCGTCCAACACCGTGCCGGAAAGGATCATCACACCGTCTGTCTGGCAGAATACCGTATCGGAACTGCTGTCCAGCCAAAAACAGGCAAAGCCTTTATCGAAACCATAGGCCTGGGCCACGGCGGCAATCTTGCAGCCGAAGGGCGTCTTCCCGCAGAGCTCCAGCAGACGCTTCCTGTCTTTATCCTGTTCCACCAAAGAGATCATGGGCGCTCCTTTCCCCGGGCAGTCCACTGGGCAGCCGGAATAAATCCCGGCTGCCCAGTTCATTTCTTATAGCGCAATGAAAAACAAAACTTATTTCACGAAGTACATGACAATATTTACAATAATGACGAAGATGAAAAAGCCGATGGCAATCACCTTGGTCCAACGGGAAAGAAAAGCGTCCACAGAGCGGGCCTTGTTCTTGGACAGAAACGTATCCGCGCCGCCTGTAACCACGCCCATATTCTTCTGGCTGCCTTCCTGAAGCAGAACCACGATGATAATGGCCAGAGCGGCCAGCAGCAGCACGATGCCAAACACAATTTCCATTGCAGTCATTTTATTCTATTCCTCCTGAAATTAACATTCACAGCAGTGGTTAATATCATAACACAGGGAGCGGGATTTTGCAAGACAAAAACCGCCAGTCCCGAAAAATTTTCCGTTTCCGCGCATAAGTCCGCCGGGAGCGGCAACAATAGTAGCACGCAACACGGAAGCGTTTGCATCCCCGCATCAGCAGGATATTGTCCCAAAGGACCGGGACCCGGTGGATCCCGTGAAATATCCTTCTTATCCGGGTTCCGGTTGCTCGCCCTTTGACGGTACTCCGTCAAAGGGCTAATTTTTTTGCACTTCATTTCCACAGCGGAGAAGGATATTTCCCAGCCTCTGTCATGGCGCGGATCGCTTCCATTACCGCGGCTTTATCCTCGTGATAGGTAACGCCGTACCACTTGTCGGCGGAAGAAAGCACCGTAACCCGGGCCTTTTCCCGGATCAGCAGGTCGTTGACCACAAAAGGCAGGAAAAATTCCGCCTTCAGGGGATTTTGGGGCACATCCTCCCGGAAGAAGCGGACGAAATTCTCTTCCAACGCCTGGGTAAATCCCGGTGTAAAGCCGAAAAGGTTCATGGAAACCACGGTGTCGTCCTCAAGGGGCGTCCAGGTCTTGCCGCCGTCCTCGGTGAAGGCAATGCCCTCTTCCCGCTTTTCGATATGGGTGCGTTCGGTGATCCCCACCAGCATACCGTTAGAGGTTTCGCAGACCCCGCGGGAAACGTAACCGTTTTCGGTTACGGTGTTCTTGACGTAAAAGCCCACCATGGCAAAATTCATTTTTTCGCCGTCTTTGGCGTTTTTCAAAAATTGATAGATCTTCTGAAAGCCCTCCCGGCCGTAAAAATCATCGGCGTTGATCACGGCATAGGGGGCATCGCCCAGGATTCGGGCCGCGGTAAGTGCGGCGTGTCCGGTTCCCCAGGGCTTAACCCTTCCTTCAGGAACCACGCAGCCCGCCGGAATATCGTCCGGCTTTTGGAATACATATTCGATCTCCATGTACTTTTCAGCCCGGGAGAAAATCTCCGTCTGAAAATCGGGGAGCAGCTCTTCCTTGATAATGAAAACCGCTTTGCGGAAACCGGCTTCCCTGGCGTCAAACAGCGAATAGTCGATGATCTTCTCCCCACAGACGCCTACGGGATCGATCTGCTTCAGGCCGCCGTAACGGGAACCCATGCCGGCCGCCAGAATCACTAAAACAGGCTCTGCCATGCCTTCCACCCTTTCTTACTCAGTTACTTCCCCGGTTTCCACGTATCCGGCCCCTTCGCCGGAATCGCCTTCCGGTTCGCCGCCTTCATCGGGCACATCGGGTTCAGACGGTTCCTCCCAGGGCTCGGAGGAAACACCCGGCTCAGAGCTGACATCGCCGCCGGAAGGCTCGGAGCTTATGCCGCTTTCCAAGCCAGAACTGTCCCCGGAGCTGGGGTCGCTGGAAACATCGGAACTGGGCGAGCTCGCGTTCTGATCCACGTCCACGTACTCGTCGTAGCCGCCGTCCACGGTGGGGATCCCGGGATCACCGGGAATGATCTCCTCGCCGTAATAGGGCGAATCGCTCTCATAGATAAAGTTGGCGATGTGCTTGGTGGCTGCCACCAGATCGTAAAGATAGACCCAGCAGTCGGAGCGGACGTAGCCTCCACTGGGCTCTTCCGTCTCGCCGGGAATATTCATGGTCTCCATGGTGAAATTGGTAAACAGAATAGGCAGCATGCCGACCATATCCCCAAAATCAAGAGAAGTCTCGCACATGGGCAAAATCTTTCGGATCATCTCGGGATATTCCAGCTTGCTCTTCCCCCGGATCTGCTGGATCAGGGCCTTCAGCACGTTCTGCTGGCGGACGGCCCGCATGTCGTCGCTGTCGATGTAACGGATACGGCCGTAGGCCACAGCCTGGTTGCCGTTCAAGTGGTATTTGCCGCCCTCGTATTCGTAGTCGGCGCTGTCCACGTTCTTATTGCCGTAAATGTTGGCGATAATATCCGCGTCGCTGATGAAGGCGTAGTCCGAGCGCTTTTCATAGGCGCCGTTCTCTTTGTCGATGGCGATCTCTTCCTCCACGTCCACGATCAGGCTCCACAGGTTTTTGTTGATATGCTGGACCTCCTGGGCGGTCAATTCCAGATCAATGCCGCCGCAGGCGTCTACGATCTCGGCCATTCTGGCAAAATTCACAGTGACATAGTCTTCAATATTCAGGCGGAAATTGCGGTTCAAGGTGTTGATCGCCAGCTCGGCGCCCTCGTCTTCTCCGTAAGCGTAGGCATGGGCCAATTTATCATACGAACCGCTGATATCCACGCAGGAATCCCGCAGGAAGGAAATCATCTTGATCTTCCCGTGCTTGTTGTC
>CAZBDS010000095.1:0-6313 GCA_964490735.1 uncultured Acutalibacter sp.
CAACAAGGCAAAGGCTGGCCATTATGCCGTGGGCCAGTTCAACATCAACAACCTGGAGTGGACCAAAGCTATCCTGCTGACCGCGCAGGAGAACAATTCTCCGGTGATTTTAGGCGTTTCCGAGGGCGCCGGCAAGTACATGTGCGGCTTTAAGACCGTTGCCGCTATGGTCAAGGCCATGGTAGAGGAGCTGAATATCACGGTTCCTGTTGCCCTGCATCTGGATCACGGCTCCTATGAGGGCGCGATCAAAGCTATGGAGGCCGGGTTCTCTTCCGTCATGTTCGACGGCTCTCATTACGGTATTGAGGAAAACATCGAGAAGACCAAGGAAATTATCCGCATGGCCGGCGAAAAAGGCATTTCCGTCGAGGCCGAGGTCGGTGCTATCGGCGGCGAAGAAGACGGCGTTGTAGGCGGCGGCGAGGTTGCCGATCCTGCCGAGTGCAAGCAGATCGCCGATCTGGGTGTGACCATGCTGGCTGCCGGTATCGGCAACATTCACGGCGTGTATCCCGAAAACTGGACCGGCCTGAACTTTGACGTGCTGGCGCAGATCCAGGAGAAGACCGGTACTATGCCGCTGGTGCTTCACGGCGGCACGGGCATTCCTGCCGAAATGGTGAAGAAAGCTATCACCTTGGGCGTTTCCAAGGTAAACGTGAACACCGAATGCCAGCTGTCCTTTGCTGCCGCTACCCGCAAGTATGTGGAAGAGGGCAAGGACCGTCAGGGCAAGGGCTTCGATCCCCGGAAGCTGCTGGCTCCCGGCTTTGAGGCCATCAAGGCCACCGTCAAGGAGAAAATGGAGCTGTTCGGTTCCGTCAACAAGGCCTGATTTTCCCTAAAAATGCAGGGACGGTACGATTTTTCGTACCGTCCCTCTTCTATTTTGCCAAGTTTTCTTGTTTTTTTCATTTGATTATGTTATACTTGAAACGAGTTTTATGGCCAAAGGCCGGAAAGGAGCGGACCCATGGAAAATGAACAGCTGTGTATGAACTGTTTTGCAGGATTCCGCTCTGAAGAAAACGGCGCTGTCTGCCCCGTCTGCGGCTGGGATAACAGCCGGCCTCAAGTGCGCGGCGGTCTCCCGTATCAGGCCGTACTGGCCTCCCGGTATATCATTGGCCGGGTCAAGGCGGTAAACGGCGAGGGAATCACCTACGCGGCGCTGGATCGGACCACCAAGAAGGTAGTGGAGATCCGGGAATATTTCCCCATGCCGCTGGCCTCCCGCGACGAGGAGGGCCTGGGCCTTGTTTCCAATCCCGGCAGCGAAATAGATTTTGAAATGTTCCTGCAAGACTTCATTCAGCTTTCCAAGGGCGTCAGCCGTCTGCGAGAACTCACCGTTGTCAACACGGTTTTGAATATTTTCGAGGAAAACTATACAGCCTATGCTGTATACGAATACGTTCCCGCAAAAACGCTGCGCCGGTATGTGGAAAACGCCGGGGGCAGCTTGAGCTGGAATGACGTAAACCGCCTGTTTATGCCGGTGCTTACTGCTTTGGGCCTTATCAATTCTCTGGGGATTTCCCATTTGGGTATTTCTCCCGACACCCTGCGGATCACTAAAAACGGCACCGCGCTGATCACCGGCTTTTCCATTGCCGCTGCCAGACAGGCGGGCGGTCCCATTGTGGAAGAGCTTTTCCCGGGCTGTGCGGCTATCGAGCAGTACAGCCAGAAGATGGTCTGCGGAGAAATCAGCGACGTTTACGGGTTTGCCGCTGCAATTTTATTTGCCCTGACCGGCCAGCCTCCTCAAGAGGCCCCCAAGCGCCTGAAGGACCAGAGGCTGATGATCTCCAAGGAAGTGCTGCACACCTTGCCTCCCTTTGCCATCACCGCCATTGCCAACGCCCTGCAGGTAAAACCCGATACCCGCACACCCAGCTTCGAGCGCTTTAAAACCGAGTTGTCCGCGGCGCCCACCATCGTCAATGAGATCGACCAGACGGACGCCATTCTCCGTCTGCCGCCTCTGGACATAGACCTGCCCCGGAACAAGGGCCTGCCGCCGCTGGTGTGGCTGATCGGCTCCTGCGCCATCACGCTGGTAGCGCTGATTATTGTAGCTTCCATGTGGCTGGGGGACAGGGGCATGTCCTTTACCGACCTGGAAAAGCTGTTTGCCGAAAGCAGCGCCGCCGCCCAGATGGTGCCGGTCCCCAACATGGTGAATCAGAGCTACGAGGTCTGGAAGGAGCGGATTGACAAAGGCGAGTACGACTTCAAGCTAAAGGTGTCCGAGCGCATTTTCAGCGATACGGTAGCCGAAGGGAATATTATCAGTCAAAGCGCCTTTCAGAACGAAACGGTGGCCCCCGGCGACACGGTGGTAGTTACCGTCAGCAAGGGCAGCGCCACCCGTACGCTGCCGTCCATTAAGGGCATGAGCTTTGCCGATCTGCAGGATCTTTTAACGAAAAACGGCTTTGTCCCCGTAAAACAGGAGGAAGCCAGCGATGAGGTAGAGGCTGGCTATGTGATCCGCTATCAGGATCTGGAGGAGGGAGCTTCTCTGGATTACGGCTCTACTGTAACGGTCATTGTCAGTTCCGGTCCCTAAAATCCCCGAGAGGAGTGACCGCAATGCCCAATGTTTCAGAGAAGAAAAAGAAGCTGCTCTGCCTTTTAAAGATATTTGTGGAACAAACAGACGCCGGGCACACGATGACGCTTCCTCAGCTTCTGGACGAGCTGGAAGCCATGGGCGTTCCCGCGGAACGGAAAAGCGTGTACGATGACATTGAGACCCTGCGCAGCATGGGGTTGGAGATCGAAACCCGAAAGAGCAAGACCTTCCAGTATTATCTGGAGAAACGCCGCTTCTCTTTTCCAGAGCTTCAAGCGTTGGCCGGCTTAATCCGGCGGGAGCCCTCTTTCACCGCGAAGCAAAAGAGGGTGCTGCTGGAAAAGCTTACTACGCTTTGCAGTGTGCATCAGGCGCCCCTTCTGCTGAAATCTTCCGAGGACGCGCCGCGGGAGGACCCGGAAACGCCCAGGGAAAAGATTACCCTGGAATTTCCTGCCGGCCTGCTGGAGGTGCTGGAAAAGAAGTTCGATTGCGAGCTTTCAACGGAACCCGCCGGCAAAAACCGCCTGCGGGCTGTGCTGCAGGCCGAAACCGGCCCAGAGTTTTTTGCCTGGCTCTTTTTGCAGGGAACGGAGGTCAAGTTACTCTCACCCAAAAAGCTGGCGGAAAAGTTCCGGGAACGGGCCAAGGCCATTTCAAAGCTGTATAAATCCTAAAGAGGAAAATCACAGAGTTTTTGTGTCTTGAGAATCTGCGGCTGCTTATTTTTTGTTGCTTTGGGGAATCAACCGAATGTAAGAAGAACTTTTCGAAACGCCTTTCTCATCGGAGGGCGTTTCTTCTTTTCCGGAAAACTTCCTGATGCGGCGCAGCCCGTAATACCCGGCGGCGAAAAAGAGACCGGACACCACTGTTTCCAGGCCGATCTGCAAAAAGGGCTGTTTAAAGCTGATGCCCGCTAAAAGCTGCTGTCCCAGCGCCACGGAAACCGCGCCCAGCAGCAGGGGAAGCACAATGTGCCGCAGCAGGGAAAGCTGCACGCAGGTGACCTTTAAAAGCCGGTGCAGACTGAGGGCCGCGTTAAAAATGGTGCTGAAAAACAGAATGCCCACATAGCTTTCCATGCCGAAAAAGCGGAGGAAGCACAAAATTAAAACCACCCGGATAAACGAGTCGGAAAAATTGTATTTCATGGAGTTGAACTGTTCGTCCAGTCCCTTCAGCAGGCTGTCTACCACCACGTCCAGGTAGATCAGCGGCACGATGGGGGCCAGCACCCGCAGATAGGCTCCGGCGCTTTCGCTGTGATAAAAGGCTTGCCCCCAGCCGTCGCCGAAAGCGATGAAAACGGAGGCGAAAAACATGCCGAAGGCCAAAGCGGCGCCCACCGACTTTTCCGTAATGCGGGCCACCGCCCGGGCATGGCCCTGTTCCCGTTCCTTCGCCACCTTTGGGATCAGCAGGGAAGCAAAGGAAGTGAGAAAAGAGGAAGGAAAATACAGCATGGGCATGGCCATGCCCTGCAGCAGGCCGTACTGGGAAAGGGAATCGGCATAGTTCAGGCCGAATTTCCGCAGCTCTCTTGGAATCAGCAGGTTTTCCCCGGTATTTAGCAGGCTTTTCGCGGCAGAACTCAGGGTGCAGGGCAGGGCGATGTGGGACAGTCCTTTCAGTACGCCTTTGCTCTTTTCTTGTTCCCGGGGCGTATTCTTCTTCAGGCTGTGCCGGTAGGCGGACCAGCTTACCAGGAACGAGGCGGCTTCCCCCAGGGTGGAGGCTGCCATCGCCGCCAGACAGGCGGTCTCGATGCTCTGGGGAGCGTAGCGCCAGAAAAAGTATACCGTGGCGGCAATGGTCAGGATCTGCTCCAGCGTGTCCGACGCCGCCGTGGAGAGGGATTCGTCCACGGCCAGGAAATATCCTTTCATACAGGTGCACAGGGACATAAACGGCAGCCCCAATCCCAGGATCTGCAAACAGGGCGCGGCTTTCGGGTCTCCCAGAAAAACCGAGGCAGCGAAATCCGACAAAAAGAACAGGCAAAGGGCAATGGTAAGGCTGATGGAGAGGCAGAAGGCAAAGCATCGCGCCACCGTGGAACGAATGGTCTGCCTGCGCCCGGAGGCCATAGCGGCCGATACCATTCGCGTTACTGCCAGGCTGATGCCGGAGGTGGAGAGGGTGACCGTCAGCATAAACACCGAGAAGATCAGCTGGTACAGTCCCATGCCCGCCGAACCGATCTGCTGGGACAGATAAGAGCGGTATCCCATGTTGGTGATCCGCAGAAACAGGGAGACCGCCGTCAGAACAGCGCCCTGGATCAAAAATTTTTTCTTAGTCATTTTCCTCTCCTTCCCGGGCTTCTGCCGCCGGGTTGCAAACCTTAGAAAAGTGTGATATTATGACAAAAACCAAAATGGGTGGGAACAGTAATGAGCGAAAACTGGACCGAGATCAAAATTGAAATTGCCCCAAAGCAGGTGGACCTGGCGGGGGATATTGCGAACATGGTGGTGCCCTACGGTATCTATATTGAGGATTACTCCCATTTAGAAGAAGAGGCCATGGAAATCGCCCATATCGATCTCATCGACGAGGAGCTGCTGCAAAAGGACCGGGACAAAGCGATCATTCACGTGTATATCAGCCCGGAAGAAAACCCTGCCGAGGCTGTTTCCTTTTTGGAAGAGCGTTACAACGCCGAAGGGATCGCCCACAGCATCACCTGTGACAACTGCGTCAAGGAAGACTGGATCAACAACTGGAAGAAATACTTTAAGCCCATTCCCGTGGGGAAAAAGCTTTTGATCCGGCCGGTGTGGGAGGATTCCTTTGAAAATCCGGAAAACCGCACGGTCATCGACCTGGAGCCCGGCCTGGCCTTTGGCACCGGCACCCACGAGACCACCCGCCTCTGCCTGGAGCTGTTGGAACAGTATCTGCGCCCCGGCTGTGATTTTCTGGACATGGGCTGCGGCAGCGGGATCCTGTCCGTGGCCGCCCTGCTGCTGGGGGCGAAAACCGCCGTGGGGGTGGACATCGATCCCCTGGCCGTAAAGACGGCCGTGGAGAACGCCGAAAACAACCGGGTGGGGGACCGCTTTACCGGGATCTGCGGCAATTTGGCCGAAAAGGTCACGGGAAAATTTCAGGTGGTGGCCGCCAATATCGTGGCGGATATCGTGATCCTCTTAAGCCGCGACGCTCCGCGTTTCTTGGAGCGGGACAGCGTGTATATTGTCAGTGGTATCATCGATACCCGGGAAGACGATGTGCTTGCGGCCATTTTCGATACCTTTGAAATTCTGGAACGCAGGGAAGAGAAGGGCTGGGTGGCCATGGCCCTGAAAATGAAAGGATAAGTATGGAAACGGAGAGAGTGGAAACGGCCCGCCTTGTCCTGCGCCCCTGGCGTATGGAGGACGCGGAGGACCTGTACGAATACGCAAAGGATCCTGAAGTGGGGCTCAATGCCGGCTGGAAGCCCCACGACGATGTTGAGGAAAGCCGGAAGATCATAAAATGGTTTACCGACCCGGAAAAGCCCGGCGTGCTGTTTGCTCTTGAAGAAAAGGAAAGCGGCCGCGTCATTGGGTCCCTGGGGATCGAAGAAGACGGCCACCGGCCCGGCGTGGAGGGCGTTTTCAGTCTGGGCTATGCTCTGTCCCATGTCTGCTGGGGAAAGGGCCTAATGACGGAAGCAGCAAACGCCGCCATCGACTATGCTTTTCAGGTCCTAGGCGCCCGGCTGCTTTCCATTACCCA
>CAZBDS010000096.1:0-6258 GCA_964490735.1 uncultured Acutalibacter sp.
AAACTGCAAGAAAAAACTCTTTTCATTTGAGAATCTTTGTATTATGATGGACGTAAACAGACTGAAACAGGAGAATACGCCTATGCCTTTTTCCAAAGAAACGCTGGACTTTCTTTATGAGAACAAGCTCCACGACAGCAGAAGCTGGTTTGCGGAACACAAAAAAGAATACCAGACCCTGGTGATCCAGCCTATGAAGGAGCTGGTAACTGCCTTGACGCCTGCCGTGCTGGCGCTGGACGAGAAATTCATTGTGGAGCCCCGGGTGGACCGGACCATTTCCCGCATCTGGCGGGACACCCGTTACACCCATGACCCCTCCCTATACCGAGACCGCATGTGGATCGCTTTTCACCGGCCCGGCGAAGTTAAGGGCGGCGGCTATCCCGGCGTATATTTTGAATTAGGCCAATACGGTTTTTCTTACGGCAGCGGTTTTTACAGCACCTCCACCGCCTTTATGCAGGCCCTGCGGGAGCTGGTTTTAAGCGGCGGTCCAGGATTTTTGGCAGCCGAAAAAGCCTACCGCAAACAGAAGGTTTTCGTCATGGAAGGCGAGACCTACAAGCGCCCTCATTTTCCGGATCAGACACCGGAAAAGCGGGACTGGCTGGAACGCCGAGAGCTCAGCTTCAACGCCCTCAGCAAAGATTTTTCGCTGCTGTTCTCGGACAAGCTGGCAGACAAGCTGACGGCAGATTTCAAACTGCTGGCTCCCGTTCACCGCTTTTTGATGGAAGCGGCAGACCGAACCATCGAAGGCTCGTAAAAAGGCCCGGCAAAAGCGCTGGGCTTATCATAAAGGAGTTGTTTTCTATGAACGGTCAAACCAAAAAGCCTCCCCTGTCCTGGCCCCGCCCTCAGCTCGATTCTCTTCTCCGGCGGCTGGAAAAGCCCACGGGCGACGTGGACGTAGTGCTGGACACGGACACCTACAACGAAGTGGACGACCAGTTTGCCCTGTCCTATCTGCTGAAGGCCGGGGGCAGGCTCCATGTGCAGGCCATCTGTGCCGCCCCCTTCTTCAACGACCGTTCCTCCGGCCCCGAGGACGGCATGGAAAAGAGCTATCGGGAAATCCTCCATCTGCTGGAGCTTCTGGGACGGGAGGATCTGAAAAGCAAAGTGTTCCGAGGCTCCAGGGAATACCTGCCCTCCGAGGGAGAGCCGGTACAGTCTCCGGCGGCGGACGAGCTTGTCCGGCTGGCTTTGGAGCACAGCCCGGAAAAGCCCCTGTACATCGTGGCCATCGGAGCCATCACCAATGTGGCCTCGGCCCTGCTGAAGGCGCCGGAGATCCGGGACCGGATCGTCCTCGTGTGGCTGGGCGGGCACGGTCTTCACTGGCCCGAAAACAAAGAATTCAATCTGATCCAGGACGTGGCCGCCGCCAGGGTTGTCTTCGACTGCGGCGCGGCGGTAGTGCTGCTGCCCTGCATGGGCGTAGTCTCCGCTTTCACGGTCAGCCGTGCCGACCTTGTCACCTTTTTGAAGGGCAAAAGCCCGCTGTGCAACTATCTGACGGACATCGTGCTGCAGGAGATGGATAAGCCGGAGATTGCCCCTACCTGGAGCCGGGTGATCTGGGACGTAACCGCTGTAGCCTGGCTGATGGACGGCGATTTCCTGTCGGATCACCTGGTTGCCAGTCCCATTGCGGAATATGACGGGCGCTGGGCCTTTGATCCCGGAAGGCACCCCATCCGGTACGTATATCAGGTCCACCGGGACCATTTGCTTTGGGATCTGGTACAAAAGCTTACGTCTTAAAAGCAAAAACCACCCCTGCGGGAAAGCGCTTTCCTGCAGGGGTGGTTCCTTACGGCCCGCATTATGTATAGTAAACGCACTTGAAAATCGGTTCTTTCCGATTTTCAAGCAGAGCGGCGCGGGCGTACCCGCGCCGCCAAGTTTCTAAGTTCCGTTTTGGGCGGAACTTAGAAATCGCGTTAACTATTGCAGGCCGAGGCTGATGGAAATGGCCTGGTTTACCCGATCCATGGAGCCCGGATCCAACCGGCCCATCTTTTCTTTCAGCCTGTGCTTATCCAGGGTGCGCACCTGCTCCAGCAAAACCACCGAATCCTTCAGCAATCCAGTGTTTTCCGCGTTTACCTCGATGTGGGTAGGCAGGTTTGCCTTGTCGTGCTGACTGGTGATCGCCGCCGCGATCACGGTAGGGCTGAATTTATTGCCCACGTCGTTCTGGACGATGAGCACGGGGCGTACGCCGCCCTGCTCCGAGCCCACGACGGGGCTTAGATCTGCATAGTAAATATCTCCTCTGTGTACGATCACGATCTGACCTTCCTCTCTCTGGTTCAGGCGCCTTACCAATAGTTTTGCCTGTCTTTGGGAGATTTAATCAACGGGTGTGATTTTTTCCTCCATTCCATTGTATCGAGAAAGGTCTCTTTTGGTGCCTTTTCCGGCTACAGCTTTGCCGCCCGCAGCACCGCCCGGCGGGTATAAGGGCCGGTGATGGGGCCGGTAAAGAAATCGGCGGCCTTTTTCAGATCCGCGTGCTCCAGCAGTTCCTCCGGCGGAACGCCGGCGGGCAGCAGCTTCTGGGCGACGCACCAATCCAGGGCCCCGGCGTACCGGTGGGAAAAGCTTCTGTCTCCGGCCGAAAGCTTTTCGATGCGGCGCTGCACCGCAGCTTCCCTGGGGGCCAGCAGCATGGCCAGCTCTCCCCGGGTCATAAGCTCATCGGGGCGCAGGGTATTGTCGGAATAAACCACCGCCCGGGTGCGCTGCAGCTCTTTGAAGTGCTCAAAATCCGGATCTTTTTCCCCCACGTCCTGAAAGGGGGAATACTCCATCAGCTCCGACACCGTTACCACCCGGTACCCCGCCTGGGTCAAAAGCTCCAGATGCTCCCGCAGGCCGAAGGCCACCGGGGTACGCAAAGCCATATTGTATCCATCCTTCTGGAAAATGATCTGGCCCCGGAAGAAATTCTCGTCCCCCGAAAGGGCCCGGCGCAGGGGATCCACCATTTCCCGGACCTCAGAAGCCTGGACGTCCCCCGTCTTGGCCGGAAGCCACCCCTGGCCGTCAAAGGACGCCGCCAGATACTGATAGCCCATCAGGGCACAGGCGTCATAAGCGGTGAATATACCGTCGATGTTGTCCACGTAATGGGGCGGGCGGGTCATGGTCATCTGGTATCCGTTGCGCTCTTCCAAAAGCCGGTGAAGCCGCTCCATGTCGGCGGTCACAGCGGTAAGGCTTCCTTGAAACTGCCGTTTCCCGTAGACATAGGGCTTTTTCCCGAAAATGATGTGCCGGTAGCCGTGATTGGTGATCTGATGGCCCTCCTCCAGAATGCGGGCCACCAATCGGGGACAGTTTTCCGCGCCGCCGTGCTTATCCTGGTCGAAGGCGGGATAGTGGTCAAAGGCGGTTCCTCCCCAGGTGGGGCTGCCCGCCGGACCGCAGACATCGGGATAATTTTCAGAGGTATCCCCCACCAGGTCGAACACGCCCTTGGCCCCAAATTCCCCCAGGGTATCCAACAGCACGTCTGTCAGAGCACGGCCGTCAAAGCGGTCGGGAGAACAGGGCAGGTCCATGGGGCCGTCGTCAAAAGTCATAGCGCAGACCTTTTGAGAGGTCTTCACTTGTTCAATGCGGCGCACATAGGAAACAACGGGCTTCGGCGCGGGAAACAGCGCGGATTTGATCAGCCGCTTCGCCTTTTTTCCCATTTTGATGAACGTAGATTCCACTGCGGATTCATCCTTTCTTCTGTCGCAAATCTCTCCAGGCGCACAGGGCCCGGAACAGAACCCATTTCCCCCATTGGGACGGGCCGGCTCCCGCCTTTTGCAGTTTGATCTTTTGGCTTTCAGCAATAAATCGGTTCCGGCAGGGCGGACAGGTAACCTGAGCGGGAGCCCCTGCCTCCAGGGCGGTGCGCAGGGCTGCGACGGTTTTTTCTTTACACTCAAGGGAGAGGAATGCCGTTCCAACCTCCTCTGGCAGGTGGGCGTCGCTGCCCGCCGTCCGGACACAGGGCTTTTGAAAACGGTCCGCGGCCTCCCGGGCCAACAAGTTTGCGTCTTTCCTCTTTTTGGAAGCCCGGCGGTTTCCAATTTCCAGGCCGTCCAGCAGCGGTTCCAGCTCCCGGAGCACGGCAAAGCGCTCCTGCTCTGTCTGCGCCGTGCTCTGGAACGGATGGGCCAGCACGGCGATCCCGCCGCTTTGATGAATGGCTTCCGCCGCTTCTGCGACGGGAATCCGACCCCCGGCAAAGCGGGGAACCGGGCGTTCCAGAAACAGGCCCAGCAGATGTCCCTGATCGGTGGAGTACTCCACCCCGGGGATCAGAAGCAGCTGGGGATCCTCCCAAGCAAAAACCTCTTCGGGCGGAGGCTCGTTGTGGTCGGTGACGGCCACAAAGTCCAGCCCGGCGGCCTTGGCGGCGGCCACGGCCTCTTTGAGAGTAGTGCGGCTGTCATAGGAACTTTCGGTATGTACATGCAGGTCGGCCTTCAGCAGCATGTCAGCCTTCCCCCTTTTTCAGGCTGTTTTTCAAATAGACAAAGAAGGGCTTGGGGTCCTTCCCGGAAAGCAGGGCTTCCTTCGAGCGGGGATCAAACAGGTCGAGAATCCCCCTCATGCCCCGGCTCACTTGACCGTGCCGCAGGTAGGAAAGGCAGGCCAGCGTGTCGTTGAGGAAAAAGCGGATCTTTACCCCCAGGCGGTATTCCGGCCCGGTACAGACCGGCAGGGTCTCCCCCGCCGCCGCACGGGCATAGCTGACGGCAAAGGGCGAGCTGCATTTTTCCGTTAAGGGAAAGCTGCCCCAAACCCGGGGATTGATCTCCAAAAGTTTGCCGCCCTTAAACTCCACCATGGCAATCCCCTCAAAGTGAAGGGCCTGCAGCAGTTTGAGAGCGTAGTCCACCAGCGTCTGGTCCCAGACGGACTCGCAGCAGGCAGAGGGCCCGCCTTCGATGGGGTATTCCCGGATCCGACGGTGGCACAGCACGGACACTGGGCGGCTGTTTTCGTCCAGCACCGCCGAAACGCCCACGCCGTCGCCGGTGAGCAGCTCCTGCACCACGGGCTCCGGATCGTATTGGGTCATTTTCTCATAGACGGCGGGAAATTCCCCGGCGCTGTACACCTTTCGATAGCGTTCCTCGGCATGCAGGCCCAGCTTTTCGCCGCACCTGGGCTTGATCACCACCGGAAAGTCCGGGGGCAGCGCGCCGTCCCGGCAGTCGTACTCCTCCGGCACGGGGATCCCCAGTTCCTTGGCAAGGGCTCCCACGGCCCGCTTGTCGTTGGCTTTTTCCAAAATCTCCGGAGCAGCGACCAAGAACCGTGCCCTGCCGGCAAAGAGTTCCCGGCTTTCGGCAAGGCGGGACAGGGTCACCGCCCCCACGGGAAAGATCACGGGAAGCTGCCGGGAGCTTCGGCCCAGCTCATCGCAGAGCTCCGCCAGGGCGGCGGGGTAATTCTCGTCCCGGCAAGAACAAGGCAGCACACGGCTTTCCCGGACATAACCGGAAGAAAACGCGGGGGGCTTCCCCTGCATTTCCTGCCGGGTCTGCACGGCGCAGACTTCCCAGCCGGCCGCGCCCAGGGCTCGCACAGCCGCCAGAGAAGAACGGTATTTTACGTCGGTCACTATAACGGGAGGATACTGCGCGGCCATGAAGGCCTCCTTTCCCCTTTCGGTCCGGTCTTGATGAGAAGCGGCAAAATTCTCCCGCTATTTTGCCTGATAGGACGGGGCGTTTTTGGGCGTGCCGCCCTTGATGACTTCCCTGTAATAAGCGTAGGTCAGGGGCGGATTCTCCCCCAGGATCTCCGCTTCCTCGGCTTTGCCCACAAACAGGATATGGGTGCCCAGATCCACGGTCTGCTCCACCGCGCAGCTGTACCGGGCGCAGACGCAGTCCAGCGGGAAGGGCATACCGGCGGCGTCCTGCCAGGAAGAGATCCCTTCAAACTTGTCCTGGTCCCGGCCGGAACGGAAACCAAAGCGGCCGATATAGGCAAGGTCGGCCCGCTGGTCCAGGGCCACGGCGGAGAAATGCCCGGCTTTCTCGATGAGCTCACAGGTCAGATTTCCTTTGTTGACGGTGACTGCCAGCCTGACCGGCTCGGCAGTGACCTGCTGCAGGGTGTTTACCACACAGCCGCTGCGCGCTCCCTCCGCTTGGGCTGAGACCACATAGAGGCCGTAAGTCACTTTGTAAAAGGCGTTTAAATCCATTTTTATTCTCTCCTGTCTTCGACGGG
>CAZBDS010000097.1:0-6145 GCA_964490735.1 uncultured Acutalibacter sp.
CCCATTCTCCATTTTGTGGAGGACGCGGAAAAGGCCATCGACGGCGAAGCCCTGCTGAAAGAGGCCCTGGAGAAGATCGAGACTGTGCACATCAATGCCTGCATGGGCAGAGAGGCATAAGAAGCGGCAATGAGACACAGCGATATAAAAGTGGTCAGGCCAAAGCCCGGGACAGCCCTGTGGAGTGGGCTTATGGAGTATGCCGGAGACTGCTCCTGGGTGGCCGGGAGCCATCTTGCGAATCTCATGAGAGACGGCGCGTTTACAGACTGGGAGAATGTTTTTGCCGCTATGGATGGTGAAAGGATACTGGGCTTCTGTACTATTATGAAGACCGACTATTACCCTGAAAACCGGTACTCTCCGTGGATAAGCACAGTGTTTGTGGACGAAGACTGCCGGGGCAGGGGAATCTGTGGGCTGCTGGTCGGCGCGGCTTGTGAGTACGCGCGGGAAACCGGCTTTCGAAGGGTATTTATACCGTCGGATATTCTGGGGCTGTATGAAAGGTATGGCTTTCACCGGATAGACAGTCTGGAGAATTACGACGGAGAGATGGACAATATTTTCGCCAAGGATCTGGATTTAGGAGGTAAAGCTGAATGAACGCTGAAATCATTTCCGTGGGAACGGAGCTGCTGCTGGGTCAGGTGGTGAACACCGACGCCGCCATTGTGGCCCGGGAGCTGTCCGCTTTGGGCATTAACCTGCTGCATTCCTCCGTGGTGGGGGACAATCCCCAGCGCCTGAAGGAGGCAGTGGAAACGGCCATCGGCCGCAGCGAACTGCTGATTATGACCGGAGGGCTGGGGCCCACCACCGACGACCTGACCAAAGAGACCGTGGTCGCGGCAGCGGGGAAGCGCCTAGTGCTCCACGAGGAAAGCCTCCATAGGATCCGCACTTATTTCAATGCCGCTACAGTGACAAAAAACCAGGAAAAACAGGCTTGGCTGCCCGAGGGCTGCACCGTGCTGCGCAACGACAACGGCACCGCCCCCGGCTGCGCCTTTACGGCGAAAAACGGCTGCGTCATTCTCATGCTGCCGGGGCCGCCCTCAGAACTTGCGCCCATGATGAAAAACCAGGCGGTCCCCTTCTTAAAGCGGGGCCAGGAATCGGTGATCGTCTCCCACAACGTCCACATTTACGGCAGGGGAGAAGCCCCGGTGGCCCAGCTGATGGACGACAAGATGGACGGGGAAAACCCCACCCTTGCCCCCTATGCCAAGGAGGGAGAATGCTATCTGCGGGTCACCGCCAAGGCGGAGAACGAAGAAGCCGCAGATAAATTATGTAAACCTCTGATTGACGAGATCAAACGCCGTCTGGGCGACTATGTGTACAGCGTGGACATCGAATCCCTGGAGGAGCTGGTGGTGGGAGAGCTGCAAAAGCAGGGAAAGACCCTGGCTGTGGCGGAATCCTGCACCGGCGGGCTGCTGGCCAAGCGGATCACCGACATTCCCGGGTCCTCCGCCGTGTTCCACATGGGGTGCGTCACCTACGCGAACGAGGCCAAGGAAGAGCTGCTGTTCGTGCCCCATGAGACTTTGGAGGCCTATGGGGCTGTCAGCCCCGAGACGGCGACATCCATGGCCCAGGGGATCGTCAAGCGCGCAGGCAGCCACATCGGCGTGGGGATTACCGGCATCGCGGGGCCCGACGGCGGCACCGACGAAAAGCCGATAGGGCTGGTGTACATTGCCCTGAGCGACGGGGAGAACACCTGGGTGGCCAAGCGGTCGCCCATCGGCCGCACCAAGACCCGGGAATGGCACCGCCACTGCGCGGCCAGCCAGGCCCTGGACATGGTGCGCAGGTACCTCCAGGGCCTGCCGGTGGTGGAGGAGCAAAACGCCGAGGGCGACAAGACCGGAAAGGCATAAGAAAGGCGGCAAAGAGATGGGGGCAAAGCTTCAGCGAGTCTTTCCCATGGAGGAAAGGGCAGACTACAAATACGTGGTGGTTTTGTCCCGGTATCAGGGGAAGCTGCTGCTCAGCCGTCACAAGGATCGGAATACCTGGGAGACCCAGGGGGGCCATATCGAGCCGGGGGAGACCCCGGAACAGGCTGCCCGCCGGGAGCTCTGGGAGGAATCGGGGGCGGAGGAATTCGAGATGGAGCCGGTCTGCGGCTATTATGCCGCCGACGAGGAAAGCGGGTCGAACGGGGCGCTGTTCTTTGCGGAGATCGGCAGAATGGGCCCCTTGCCCAACAGTGAAATGGCGGAGCGGGAAGTCTTTGACAATTTGCCGGAGAATTTGACGTATCCCGGGATCACGCCTCTGCTGTTCCGGCAGGTGGAGGACCGATTTTAGGAGGGGGGAAAACCCATGGAGGCAGCGTGTTTTGCCGGGAGCGGGACGGCCTCGGAGCGCAGGGCTCGGACGCAGGGGGCGGTAGGGCGCTTTGCCCCTACCCCAAGCGGCAGGCTCCACCTGGGAAATCTGTTCTGCTCTCTGCTGGCGTGGCTTTCCGCCAAGGCCCAGGGGGGCCGGGTGGTGCTGCGGATCGAGGATCTGGACACCGAGCGGAGCACCCGGGAATTCGCCCGGCAGGGGGAAGAAGACCTCCGCTTTTTGGGCCTTGCCTGGGACGAAGGGGGCGAGGCCGGCGGGGACTTCTATTTTCAGGGCAAACGGGGCCCTTATTACGAGGAACTGCTGAAAAAGCTGGAAGCTCTCGGTTTGGTGTACCCCTGTTTCTGCTCCCGGGCGGAGCTCCATGCCGCCAGCGCGCCCCACGCCTCCGACGGGGAGTATGTCTACTCCGGCAGATGCAGAGATTTGACGGAAGGGGAACGGGCCGCCCTGCGGGAGAAGCGGCCCCCTGCCCTGCGGCTGCGGGTCAGCGATGAGGATATCGACTTTACTGACCTGCACTATGGGCCCTTTACTCAAAATTTGGAGCAGGACTGCGGGGACTTTATCCTGCGGCGCTCCGACGGGGTGTTTGCCTATCAGCTGGCCGTGGTGGGGGACGACGCCGCCATGGGCGTGACCGAGGTGGTCCGGGGCCGGGATCTGCTTTCCTCCACGCCCCGGCAGCTCTATCTGTACCGGCTGCTGGGCTTTCAGCCGCCCCGCTTTGCCCACACCCCTCTGCTGCTGGCTTCCGACGGCCGGCGGCTTTCCAAGCGGGATCGGGACGTGAGCCTGGATGCTTTGATCGAACGGGGCTTTTCGGCGGAGGACATCGTGGGCAGGCTGGCCTTTCTGGCGGGTCTGCTGGACCGCCCGGAGGTGGCCTCCCCCCAAGAGCTGATCCCCCTGTTTTCCTGGGACAAGGTGCCGAAGGAGGACGTGCTGCTTCCGGAAGGGCTGTTTTATAGTAAACGCACTTGAAAATCGGTACATACCGATTTTCAAGCAGGGCAGTGCGGGCGCGCCCGCACTGCCGGGTTCCAAAGAGGGAAACCTCTTTGGAACTGCGTTTCACCCTCTGCCGGAGCAGGGTGAATGTTTCTGAAAAGAGCCCGGACGCCTACGCGTCCGGGCTCTTTTGCTTTTCTCTCAGGGGAGAAGAATGGCTTTGAGGGCGTCCGCGCCGGCGGCCAGGAATTTGGCGCCGTGGGAAAGCAGTTCTTCCCTATCCCGGAAGCCCCAAAGCACGCCGCAGGTGTCCATGCCGGCGTTGACGCCGGTTTCCATGTCCACACCGCTGTCGCCCACATAGAGGATCTTTTCCGGCGGCAGACCCAAAGCCTTGGCGGTTTCCAGCACAGCGGCGGGGTCCGGCTTTTTGGGAACGCCCTCCCGCTGGCCGTGGGCTTCGTCAATCAGGCCGCCGTAAAGCTCCCCGACAATGTAGCGGGTCATGTTGTCCGGCTTGTTGGAGACGACCCCTGTCTTCAATCCCTCCACCTTCAGCTGGGCCAGCAGTTCCGGCAGGCCGGGATAGGCCGTTACCAGCTTCATGGGCTCCGATTCGTACCGGCGGTCGTATTCCGCCCGCACCTGCTTTACAAAGGCTTCGGACAAATCCCCGCCGGTCCGGGTGAGCATTCGCCGGATCAGCGTGTCCGCCCCGTTGCCCACCAGCAACTTATATTCTTCTGTGGGAATGGGGGAAAGGCCGAAAGCCTCCAGGGCCCCGTTGCCAAAATAGGCGATGGAATCCAGCGTGTTTGCCAAAGTTCCGTCCAAATCGAAAATACAGCCGTCGTAATGACGTGTCATAACGCACCTCCACTTAGCGTTGAGTATAAGTTCCGCCCTTGCGGAACTTATCACGCGGACCTTCTGCGGCAGGGTCTGTAAATGCTCTGCTCCACCTGTCAATCATAGGTATTATGACACTCCCGCAGGCGAAAATCAAGCGGTATTATTGACTTTCGGGCCCACGGACACTATAATAGGAAACCGAAAAGCTGAGCAGAGAAGGGAAAAACGCATGGATTATAATCAGCAGGCTTTGAAGCTGCACAAGGAATGGAAGGGAAAGATCCGGGTGGAAACGCCCTGCCCTCTGGAAAGCCGGGACGACCTGAGCGTGGCCTACACGCCGGGAGTGGCTGCCCCCTGTCTGGAGATCGCCAAAGATCCGGAGCTTTCTTACGAATATACCCGCCGGAGGAACCTGGTGGCGGTGGTCACCGACGGCACCGCCGTGCTGGGGCTGGGGGACATCGGCCCCGAAGCCGGCATGCCGGTGATGGAAGGAAAATGCGCCCTGTTTAAGGCCTTTGCCGGTGTGGACGCTTTCCCCCTCTGCGTGCGCAGCAAGGACCCGGACGAGATCGTCCACGCGGTGGAGCTGATTGCCGGTTCCTTCGGCGGTATCAATCTGGAAGACATTTCCGCCCCCCGGTGCTTTGAGGTGGAGCGAAAATTGAAGGAACGGCTGGACATTCCGGTGTTTCACGACGACCAGCATGGCACCGCCGTGGTGACGGTGGCCTCTATGCTCAACGCCCTGAAGCTGACGGGCCGGAAGCTCACCGAGGTTTCGGCGGTGGTAAACGGCGCGGGGGCGGCAGGCACCGCCTGCACCCGGCTGCTGATGGCCCTGGGCCTGCGGGACGTGGTGGTGTGCGACAAGATCGGCGCGCTGGCGCCGGGGGTTCCCGGCATGACCGCCGCCCAGGCGGAGCTGGCGGCGCTGACCAATCCCAAAAAGAAGACGGGTACCTTGGCAGACGTCATCAAGGGCGCCGACGTGTTCATGGGCTTTTCCGCCCCCGGGTGCCTTACCGGGGACATGGTGCGTACTATGGCGAAGGACCCCATTATTTTTGCCTGCGCCAATCCCACGCCGGAGATCTTCCCGGAGGAGGCCTTGGAGGCGGGGGCCAGGGTGGTGGGCACCGGCCGTTCGGACTATCCCAACCAGATCAACAACGTGCTGGTGTTTCCCGGTGTGTTCCGGGGCGCTTTGGACGTGCGGGCGAAAGAGATCAACGACCAGATGAAAATCGCGGCGGCTTACGCTATTGCGGGGCTGATTCCGGATGAGGAGCTGCGGGAGAATAACATCATTCCCTCGGCTTTTGACAAACGGGTGGCCCCCGCCGTGGCGGAAGCTGTAGCCAAAGCGGCCCGGGAGACCGGCGCCGCCAGAATATAAGGGAGGAACCTTTTATGAGAGACGAAAAAGAACAGAGAGAGCTGGAAGAGATCAGCGGCAATGTGTCTGAGATAAACCGGCGGGGCAAGCAAGTCACAAACACGATCTACCGGATCGTGCTGTGGGGACTGTTCGCGGCCCTGGTTTTTGTGGGCAGCCAGATCAGCGTGCCGATCCCGGTGGCCATCGGCGACGTGACCCGGATCCACCTGGGCAACATCTTCTGCCTGCTGTCCGGCTTTATCCTGGGGCCGGTGGGCGGCGGCCTGGCGGCGGGGGTGGGCTCCGCCCTGTACGACATGACCAATCCGGCCTACATCGCTTCCGCGCCCTTTACCTTTGCCTTTAAGTTCCTGCTGGCCGCTGTCTGCGGCTGGGTGGCCTATGCCGGCGGCAAAAAGGGGACGGACCACAGGCTGAACATCATAGCGGCCGTTTGCGGCAGCGTGACCTATATGATCCTGTACCTGGGAAAGAGCTTTATTTCCGGGCTGCTCATCGGCAGCGAAATGGGGGCGGTGCTGACGGCCCTTGCCACCAAGGCGGTGACCTCCAGCGTCAACGCCATTATCGCCA
>CAZBDS010000098.1:0-6134 GCA_964490735.1 uncultured Acutalibacter sp.
ATTTTAGGAAGATCACCGTAAACAGCACGATAAAGGGCACAAAGCACAGCACCATCAGGGTCAGCTCATAATTGAGCACCATCATGGCCGTCAGAATGCCCACGATGACGAACACGTTCTTCAGCAGGTTCACCAACAGGTTTGTAAACATCATGGAAATGGCGTTGGTGTCATTGGTGACACGGGTGACCAGCTTGCCCACGGGAATGTCGTTAAGCTGCTCGTGAGACAGGGATTCGATGTGGACGAACAAATCCTCGCGCATGTTGGAAATGATCCGCTGGCCCGTCTTCTGCAGGGTGATGGCCTGCACATAGGTGCTGCCCATGGAAAACAGCAGCACGCCGGCGTACACGGCCACCGCGGCAAACAGGGAGCTCAGTTCAAACCCGCCCGCCACCAGCTCTTCGATATAGCCGACGATCAGCGGCGAAACGATGTCGTAAACAATGGAAAACAGCAGCAGCACGCCCACGCCCACAAAGCGCTTCCAGTAGGGCTTGGCGTAGGCCATCAGGCGCTTCATGATTTCGCCGTCCTTCATGTTCCTTTCAAAGCCCATGGATTCCTTTTTGTCCTTCACCAGGGCGTAGGCCAGGATCAGCAGGGCCGCGATGACGCCGATGACGGCGCCCACCACCAGCAGGGGAAAATACTCACGCACGGTCCTCGCCTCCTTCCCCGTTCTCTTCGGGACTGTCCCCAGCCCCTTCGGGACTACCGTCGGCCTCGTCCTCCAGGCGCTGGAGGTCCACCATGCGTCGGTATTCCTCGCAGGTCTCGTACAGCCGGTCGTGAGAGCCCACGGCCTTCACGGTGCCGTCGTCCAGGAAGAGGATCTTGTCCAGCCGCTCCACTGTGGAGATCCGGTGGGCGATGACGATGGTGGTCTTCCCCGCCCGGCTCTGCTTTAAGTTGTCCAGAATGACCTTTTCCGTCTTGGTGTCCACCGCGGAAACGGAGTCATCTAAAATGAGGATCGGCGCGTTTTTCATCAGCGCCCGGGCAATGGAGATCCGCTGTTTCTGTCCGCCGGAAACGGTAACGCCCCGCTCGCCCAATACGGTTTCATAGCCCTCTTTGAATTCAGCGATATTATCGTGGATATCGGAAAGCCGGGCCGCCTTCTCCACCGCTGCAGGGTCCGCTTCGTCCACGGCAAAGGCGATATTGTTCGCGATAGTGTCGGAAAACAGAAAATTGTCCTGGGGCACATAGGCGCAGCCCTCGCGCACAGAACGGATCGACACGGTGTTCACGTCCCGGCCGTCCACGAACAGGGAGCCGTTCGGCACGTTATATGTCCGCAGGATCAGATCTACCAGGGTGGTCTTTCCCGCGCCGGTTTTGCCCACCAGGCCCACGTTTTCCCCGGGCTCTATGGTAAAGGAAACGTGCTGGAGCACGTCGAACTTCCCGCCGGGATAGCGGAAGCTGAGGTCCTTAAATTCGATCCTGCCCTGAACGTCCTTCAGCTCGCCCACGTTTTCCCGGTCGCGGACCTGTATGGGCGCGTCCAGCAGCTCACTGATCCGGTTTAGGGAAGCCTTGCCCCGGGAAGTCATCTCGATGAGCATACCGATGGCCATAAAGGGCCAGACAATGGAAGAGAAATAGCCGATGTATTCCACCAGCTGGCCGGCGTCGAACTGGCCCTTGTACACCAGATAGCCGCCAAAGCCCAAAATGACGCAGACCACAGACTCCACCAGCAGGGTGATCATGATGTTGAGCAGGGTGGAGATCCTGACATAGACCACGTTGGCGTCCTCATTTTGCTTGTTCAGCTTTCGAAAGGCCATCAGCTCCTTGAGCTCTTTGACAAAGGCCTTTACCACCGCGATGCCGGAGAAGTTTTCCTGGGAAAAGTCGGACAGGTCGGAAAAGGCCTGCTGGCGCTCCTCCCACTTTTTGGTGAGCATCTTGCCCACCACCGTGCCCACAGTCAGCATGATCGCCGCCGGGATCAGGGAGCACAGGGTCAGGAAGGGGTCCATGCGCCACATCTTCGCCAGGGCCAGCAGCCCCAGGAACAGGGCGTCGAAAAACATCAGCACGCCGTTGCCGAAGCACTCCTGAATGGTGTCCAGGTCGTTGGTGTACAGGCTCATCAAATTGCCCACCTTGTTGACCTGATAGTAGTTCTGGCTCAGGTCTTTGCCGTGGGAGAACATTCGATTGCGCAGGTCGGTTTCCACCTTGATGGCGCTGCCGAAAAAGCAGATCCGCCACAAAAACCTGCCCAGCACGATCCCCACGATGATGAACAGCATGGGCAGGCAGATCTGGTCCAGCAGCACGTCCATGGTAAATTCCATGGTCCCATTGGTGCCGTTGATGATCAGCCGGTACAGCTCGGGGACCTTCAGCTGGAAATAGTCCACCACCACCAACGCCAGCAGCCCCAGCAGCAGGACCGGGCCGTGCTTTATGTAGTACCGGTTGATATGTTTTCCGAAAATCATAGGCGCCCTTTCTCCTTACAAGCAAGGAAGAAACCCTCCACCCGCTTGAGAGCTTCTTCCGGAAATGTGATTTTGATTTCTCTATTATACTCCTGTTCCTCCCCGCCCGCAAACCTTTCTGTGTGAATTTTTCGGCGGTCTTTACCGATGCCGCCACCGCGTGATAATCCACCAGGCCCAAAGAGCGCAGGCGGCCGATCTCATTGATACTAGACGTTTCGGCCCGCAAAAACAGCCGGATCAGATATTCCAGCTCTTTTCATTGGGCGCTCTGTTCAGTGAGGGCATGGGGTCACTTCCTTAAAAAAGGGCGCAAAAAATCCACCCTGAAGGGTGGAATTGCTTAAAGCGGTCATAATGTCATTGGGCTTATTCTTCTACGATTTCAAAAGATTCGGGGGGATAAAGGTAATCTTCCCCTGTATCATCGTTGATTCTGTACCACCCTTTTTCAATGGAGATCACATCATATACCTTTTCATTTGTCAAAACAAGCTCCTCGGTTTCTCCGATATATTTTACCTTCATTCTAACCACCTCTTTACTTTTGAAAGTTTGATCCCAACTGTCTCTTCTTGAAACCAGTGTATTTCAGCTTTGGTCGGTATCCCGTGGAAGTTTACCACTCCATTTCCTGTTGTGTGTTGCCATTCTCCGGATTTTCCGCCAAAGCGCTTTATCAGTCCGGCTTCAATATCTACCTTGCGATTCGTTCCCTTGCCCGCGAAATTGTAGATTTTATCCACCTTGCTGCCGCTAATCAGACTACAATTCCCATATCCTTTCACCAAAACTTTCGGCATATCTTCTGCGTCCAAAGTACCGCCATTCTTCCCAATCACTTTTGGGGAAGAGTGTATTTTACCGCTTTTCCCCTCAGGTGTCAAGGATTTTTCTGAAATATTCCCCTCGCTTCCACCGCCGCTTGTGAATTGACCATTACTCGGATCATGATTTGGGTTAAAATCCAGCGTCAAAGAATCAGCAACGGTTTCCTCAAAAGGGGCGCTTTCCCTGTCTCTACCAGTACGCCGTACCGGTTTCAATCAATTAGCATAAAAAGCGAAGGCAAGACCTTATGTCTTGCCTTCGCTTTTTGGTGGGCGCTAACGGACTTGAACCGCTGACCCCCTGCACGTCAAGCAGGTGCTCTAGCCAGCTGAGCTAAGCGCCCAAATATTGCTTTATTAGTTTACACGATCTGCTTTGAAAATGCAAGCCCTATTTTTTATTGCCGCCCAATTTTCTCAAAAAAGCCCCAATAGACCTGGCTTTTTCAATTTGTTAATAAATTTTTAAGAAACGGGTCCAGTTCTTTTTTATGGTTCCCCGGTATGCTTAGCTCAAACAAGCCCGGCGCAGCCGGGAAACAGGAGGCAGCTCCATGCGGACACTTTCCTATATCAATTTCGGCCTGGCGGCCGTTTTCGCGGCCTGCTGCTGTTATCAGGCCGTTTACGCCCTGGTGCGGCTGCTGGGCAAACGCAGAACTTTTAAAGCCCAAAAGCTTTGCCGGTACGGGGTCCTTATCGCCGCCCGGAACGAGGAAACCGTTCTCGGCCAGCTGCTGGACAGCATTCGCCAGCAGGATTATCCCGCCGACCTGGTGGACGTCTTTGTAGTGGCCGACAACTGCACCGACCGGACCGCCCAGGTGGCCGCCCAGCACGGAGCCATCGTGTACCAGCGGCAGAACAAGGTATTGGTCGGCAAAGGCTACGCTCTCAGCTTCCTGCTGGGAAAGATCGAGGAGGAACACGCCGAAAAGCAGTACGACGGGTTTTTCGTCTTCGACGCCGACAACCTGCTGGACCCCCGCTACATAACGGAAATGAACAAGGTGTTTTCCTCCGGGGAACGGGTGGTCACCGGCTATCGCAACACCAAAAACTTCGGCGACAACTGGATCACCGCAGGTTACGGCATGTGGTTCCTGCGGGAATCTGAATACCTCAACCGGCCCCGTGACGTTTTAGGCGTCAGCTGCGCCGTGTCCGGCACGGGCTTCCTGTTCGCCAAAAGCCTGCTGGAAGAGCTGGGCGGCTGGGAGTATCACCTGCTCACCGAGGATCTGGAATTCACCGCCGATCTCATTGTCCGGGGGGAGCGGATCGCCTACTGCGGCGACGCGGTCCTCTATGACGAGCAGCCCCAAGGCTTGCGGCAGTCTCTGATCCAGCGGTCCCGCTGGATCAAGGGCTATTTCCAGGTAATAGCCAAGCACGGCGGCGGCCTAGTACACACCCTGGCAAAAACGGGCAGCTTTGCCTGCTATGATATGCTGATGAACTCCATTCCCATTGCGGTGCTCACCGTGCTGTGCTTCCTGCTGAACACCGTGATGTTCGCGGCGGGCGTGGCCTCCGGCTGGAAGGAAATGGACATCTTTTTCACCTCGGTGATCACCGGCATCGTCAACGCCTACGCCGTCACCTACATGGCCGGGCTGCTGGTGCTGATCACCGAATGGAAGCGGATCCGGTGCTCCCGAGGGAAGAAGCTGCTGTACTCCTTCACTTTCCCCTTCTTTGGGGCCACCTATCTGTTCGCCATGCTGCTGGCGGTCTTTGGGAATATCGAATGGAAACCGATCCGCCATACGGTGGCTGTGTCTATTGGCGACATGGACAGCAGACGGTAATTTTTACAAAAACGGCAACAGCGGCCGGGAAAATTTCTTCCCCGCCCAACTTGCCGCCATGGGGCCTTTGTGGTAGAATTGAGACAGGATTCAACCGCAAAGGCCTTTTTGTCTGCCTTGCGGGAATTTCTTGCTTATGCGAAAGGAAAGGATCATCGCCATGGTAACACGGGTTTTTGTAGAAAAGAAGCCGGGCTTCAACGTAGAGGCGACCCAGCTCCGGGCCGACCTGAGAGGCAACCTGGGCGTAACCGGCGTGGAAGAAGTCCGGGTCCTCAACCGGTACGATGTTTCCGGGCTCAGCGACGCCCAATTCCAGGCCGCGGCGGGCGCCATTCTGTCCGAGCCCCCCATGGACCGCGTGTACGGGGAAGACTTTACCCTGCCCTCGGAATATCGGGTATTCGCCATGGAATACCTTCCCGGCCAGTACGACCAGCGGGCGGATTCCGCCGCCCAGTGCGTGCAGCTGCTCACCCAGGGCGAGCGGCCGGCCGTGCTTTCCGCCAAGGTCATCGCCGTAAAGGGTGCGGTATCCGACGCCGAGTTCGAGAAGATCAAGGCCTATCTGGTCAACCCGGTAGAATCCCGGGTGGCGTCTATGGAAAAGCCGGATTCCCTGGAACTGAAAGCGGACGTACCCCCGGACGTGGCCCGGGTAGAGGGCTTTATTTCCTGGGACGACCGGGAGATGGAAGCGTATTTTAATTCCATGGGCTTTGCCATGACCCTTTCGGATCTGAAATTCTGCCGGGACTATTTCCGGCTGGAGGAAAAACGGGACCCCACCGTAACGGAGCTGCGGGTCATCGACACTTATTGGAGCGATCACTGCCGCCACACCACCTTCCTCACCCGTTTAGAGCAGGTAGACGTTCAGGAAGGCCCTCTGCGGGAAGCGGTGGAAGACGCTTTGAAACAGTACCTTTCCGTCCGGGAAGAATTGTACGGCGAAAAGGAAAAGCCCGTGTCCCTGATGGACATGGCCACCATCGGCGGCAAATACCTGCGGAAAAAGGGCCTGGTGC
>CAZBDS010000099.1:0-6119 GCA_964490735.1 uncultured Acutalibacter sp.
GAGGAGCTAAAGGTTAGAGTCACGTTCATCATAACGGGAATCATGGGAGTGATCCAGTTCAGACCAGAGATGAATGCACAAGATATTGCAAATGTGCTCGATTCGATGCGTATATCGTTTGAGGGCTAATGCGCTAGTGTAGAGAACTCATTATCTCATCTGCAGTTGCGTGAAGGTTGATGTTTGCGATTTCGTCGAATTGAGTTCGTTTCGGGTTTATCTGCACGATTCTAGCGTAGGGATCAAGGCAGTTGATGTAGGCGCCGCAATATGGCCCGTTTGTGCCAATGAACATTACAAGATCTGCATTCGAGAGGATCTCGCGAGCAAGAACCACATCCTCTTCAAGGAGCCTTAAATGATTGCTTACGGGGTATGGTGCAATAAGGCCATCGCAATTCGGGCATCTCGGCACATGTCCCTGATTCCATATCTGCACATCGTAATACCGTTTTCCGCAGTCCAAGCATTCATTCACGCCAAAGCTACCTTGGATTTCAGCAACATTCGTCGAACCTGCTAAACCATGCAAACAATCTATATTAGTGGTGATGATGCCTTTTATGCGTCCACTGGTTTCCCAATCTGCAAGCTTGTAATGAGAGAACGTAGGCCCTTTGTAAAACATTTGGTCGAGAAAAGCCTTGCGTGCCATTTGATAGTAATGCTCTGGCACTCGCTGCAACACCTTTACAGAGGACATTTGCATTACTGTAAGAAAATCCATGCCATCGAAACCGCTGATTCCTGCCGAGACCGAAATGCCCGCGCCGGTTACGGCTACAACTGATTCGCTCATATCCAGTGCATTTTGCAAACAAGCGATGCTTTTTCCCATCACATTACTCTCATATAAATAGGTGCTATACTGTTTAGAGCTAAACTTTACCATAAGGTATTGCTTTCCCGTGCTGTTACATCGGACTCTTGCTCTCGATGCTTGCAGGCTCGGATTGGAATCGCACGATGAAGACAGGAGTCGGAGGAGGTGAAGCAGAATGAACGATCATCATATGTCGGCTTTTGTCACGGTGATTGACTGCGGGAGCATTTCGAAGGCCGCCAGGTTGCTGTTCATAACACCGCAAGCCCTTTCGCAGCAAATGGATCTACTGGAGAGGGAATGCGGAGCGAAGCTAATGGTGCGAAGTAGTCAAGGCGTGTCGCTCACAGCCGCGGGAGAGCTGTTCTATGGCTTCGCCGAAGAATCCCTCTCGCGCCAAAAAGACTTACTCGATCGAATCCACAAGCTCAATAAAAGCCGGGAGCAAACGATACGGATAGGAGCAACGGTCGGCCCCCCATCGAATATGGCCATGTCCGTACGCCACGAATTTTTCCAGACGCATCCGGAATATAGGCAGGAAATCATCGAGACCAACATCATGGACAGGCTTGACGCAGTCGCAACTGACAGGGTCGATGTCGTCGAGTATGCCGAATCTTGCTCTGTCGAGGAACGAGGACTGTGTTTCCGCAAGCTTGCCGAAGGGCAGCTCGTGCTGATGACCTCCGCGGATAATCCCCTTGCAGGACGAAAGGGGCTTTCTTTGAACGACCTCGGGGCGCAAAAGATACAGGTATTCGATTGGGACTTCTACCGCAATGTGATCAGCGGGCATCCCGCCACCCATTTCGTGCAATATGACCATACTGCTCCTGGTTTTTCTGAAAGCTTCCATGCAGACATCTTGGAGCATTGCCAAAACGGCGATGCTTTTTTGGCTGTGAAGGGAAGCGAGATATACAACAGTCAGCTCAATCTGTTTCGTATCGAGCTGATTCTTCTGAATGAGTCTATAGACCTCGGGCTCGTCTTCAAGGAAGGAGCGAGCGATGCTGTTCGTGCCTTCGTTGACTACACCTTAGTTTCGCAAAAGCAAAACCTGAATGCGGGATCCTGATAGAACGCCTTTCGATTCGTGGGTGCAAGACGCGCCTTGTCTCCTTCCAAGAAACGCATGTCTTCGCAATGAAATCGTAGATTGCTAGCCTCTTCCTGAAGGAATTGACTCCGCGTGCAATTAATCAGGGAAGAAGGATGCTATGAATGCGAAGCTCTATATAACGGCTTTCATCGGCTCTGCCTTTGTAGGCGCGCTGATTTCTGCGCTCTTGAACATGTTCGTCGTGCCGTTTCCAGCCGATGCCGCCGCGAACGCACTCAACAACGCCGCATCTGGCTTTGGCTCTGGCGGCGTAGCCGCCCTCATGACCACGTTCATGACGATAAGGGCGCTCAAGAAACGCAATGCCGAACAGCATAAGGTTGCGAAGGGAGTACCCAAAGAGGCAAGTGATTGCAAGGGAGAAGACGATACGTCGGAGACGGCTAAGGAAAGCTGATCTCCATGTGCACCATCTGCAATCCCTTTTGCGGCGCATGTCGGCCACCTACGAAGAAATTCGTAACCTGCCCGGCATGCGGAAAGACGTTGTTCTTCGAAAAAGCCGACTTTTTCGATTGCGAAACGCACCGCTGTACAGATTGCGAGACCGACTTACAGCTTCAATCGATGATTGAGCCTGTGTTCTGCAATGTGGCGGAAGGCTTCTGTGCATGGCCTTGTGGCGTCGCTCATCGCAGCGACAATGTTCCCGGTCGAACGTGCGATATGCGCACGGCACCTAGTGGTGCTTCCTAGGACGAGTATCTGATACCTGCGAAGAGAAACTGCCTTCTCGGGCGGAGACATGGAAAGAAGCGAAAACGGAAAGGAGGAGAGAGAAAGCCGCGTTCGCTTAGGAAGAATCGAAAGTAACAATTGAAGAAGGAAGGATAGAACTATGAACAGTTCTACAAAGCTGCGAATTGCTATAGGAAGTGTCTGCGGCGTATTGTTCATTGCTCTTACCATATTCGTGGGATTGAACTCGCAATGGATTCACGGATTGGACAGCATCATCCAATCTGCGGTGTTCGCGACCCGTTCCGAAGCAGTTACTCCATTTCTTGAAGCGACGACAGAATGGTCGGGAATCGGTATTTCGCACATCTTGATGATCGCGTTCTTCATCTTCTTGTTGGCACGTAAGAAAGTGAGGAAGGCGCTCATTTACTTCGCGACGTTCATGGTGGCTGACACAGTATTCAACCTGATAAAAACATTTATGGATCGACCGCGCCCATCCGGCATGAACCTGATGGATTTCCCTCTTGATTCTTCGTATCCATCGGGTCATTTTATGGCATGTGCCTTTTTCTGCTTCGTCGTGTTCATCATCATCCAAGAGCATCCTGGAATGCCTAAGCCTGCCAAGATCGTGCTCATAGTGCTTGCCGTGCTTTGGCCGCTCTATATCGGCTATACGCGGGTCTATGTCGGCGTGCACTGGCCTACTGATGTACTGGGAAGCCTTCTATTCGGTGGCGGTACATTCCTGCCCTTTGCAACCCTCATCTGGCAGAAGTTCGCGAATCTGCCTGCAAAGAAGAAGGATGACAAAACGAAGAAGCCCAAGAAAACAAGCACTGATGAAGTTAAGGAGGGATGATGATGAGTGAGACGATGACCGTTGATGAGAAAAAGACCCCGATACTCGAACCGGAAACGTCCGATGCTTCTGATGCAACCACGGAAAATCAGAAGGCTTCTTCAAAGGATTCAGGCAAGTTCTGGTGGGCGATCATAGGGTTTTTTCTCCCTCCTGTAGGCCTCGTCCTGGGTATAGCTTGGTTCAAAAAGCGCCCGAAAGACTCCCGTAATCTGGGACTCGGCTCCCTTGCTTCATTGCTCGTTACCCTTGTCATTCCTTGGATCATATTGGGTCATCCACCATTTCCAGGATTTTAGAGAATTGACGACAGACCATCGCTTGTCGACAGTCTGGCTTGAAACATCCGGTGATGAACATACATCCTTTTCTCGGGAGGCTTCAAGGCTGGGCTTGGGACCTCCCATTCTTTTCGTATCTTCCGTCTCTTCTGTTGAGAAATTAAGGTTAATGTACCGTCAATTCGTATCAAGAGAGAGGAGTGCGGCTATGGCATTCACGAAAGAATCGACGCTTAAGGAGATTCTCGATGACCCGAAAGGGGCGGAGATCGTCCACGAGTACATCCCGGATCTAGGCAAGAGCAAGCACGATCCCATGTTCATGATGGCCTCGAAGATGACTCTTGAGAACATCTCGAATCTTGCGCCCGACAAGCTTCCCCATGAGAAGCTCGAAGAGATCTACGCGAAGCTCGCAGAGATTTAGCGAAGCGCATTCAGGAAGGAGAGATCCATGGCATTCTCACGTGATGTGAACTACAAGGAGGGAACGCTGCCCTATCGTTGGCAAGAAGGTGACCTTACGGTCACGCGCGGTTCGGCTTGGTCGGCACCGGGCTGTCATGATGGCTGCGGCGTGCTGATGTACACCAACAAGGATGGCGAGCTGGTCAAAGTCGAAGGCGACCCGGAAAACCCCTATAACCAGGGTCGTTTGTGCGTTCGCTGCCTAGCCATGCCCGAGGTAATCAAGAACCAGGATCGCATTCTGTATCCCATGAAACGCGACCCGAAGCATCGCGGCCAGCAGGACAAGTGGGAGCGGATCAGCTGGGACGAGGCACTAACGCTTATAACCGACAAGTTCAACGAGATCAAAGAGCAGTACGGCCCGGAAGCCGTCGTTTTCGCTCGCGGAACCGGTCGAGACATCCAACCAATCGTTCGTTTGGCCACGTCATTCGGTAGCCCGAACCACACATGCTATGCCTTCTCGGGTGATGCGTGCTTCGTACCGCGCGTGTGCTGTTCTATCGCCACGACTGGTTGCTACATGATCCATGTGGACTGTTCGCAGTGGTTCCGCGACCGCTACAACAATCCCGAGTGGAAGGCTCCGGGATGCATTGCGGTTTGGGGAAACAATCCGCTGAATTCGAATGCAGACGGTTTCTTCGGACACTGGGTCATCGACTGCATGAAGCGCGGTAGCAAGATGATCGTGGTCGATCCGCGCGTCACGTTCTTGGCTACTCGCGCCGACGTGTTCCTCCAGATTCGCCCTGGCACCGACGGCGCGCTCGCTATGGCCTGGCTGAACGTTATTATCAAAGAAAAGCTCTATGACGAGGAATTCGTCAAAGATTGGTGCCATGGGTTCGAAGAGCTAGCAGAGCGCGTGAAGGACTTTACTCCGGCAAAGGCTGCCGAGATCACCTGGATCCCCGAGGAGAAGATCATCGAGTCCGCGCGTATGTTCGCAACCGCCGACACGGGTGCCATCCAGTGGGGCCTCGCCATCGACCAGACCAAGTACTCATTCCCGACCGCCCATGCGCTCATCGCCATCATGTCTATCACAGGCAACATAGACATCCCTGGTGGCATGACCATCTACCGCAACCCTTACGACATCGATCAGGTGACCATGAAGGATTACGAACTGTTATCTGAGGAGCAAGCGTCGAAGCGCATCGGCTTGGAGAAGTACCCGCTTCTGCAGTTCGGAATCCCGTTGGCACATCCCGACGAGATGGTGAATCAAATGGACAGCGACCTGCCGTATCCCATCAAGGGTATGTGGATCCAAACGACGAACCCGATTGCCTGTATGGCGTCTGAGCCACGTCGCGTATACGATCAGATGATGCGTCTCGACTTCATCGCGGCCGCTGACCCGTTCATGACGCCCACCATTGCAGCGCTGGCAGATGTCGTGCTTCCTGTCACGTTCTACCCCGAGGCAGACAGCCTCTATTCGGAGCAGGATTATGCTCTTGGCGCAATCATCAAGGCCGTCGAGCCTAAGGGCGAATGCAAATCCGACTATGAGATTTGCTTAGAGCTGGGCAAGCGCCTTGCCCCCGAAGACTGGCCTTGGGAAACTGCTGACGATCTGCTTACCTGGCAGATACAGCCCACCACAGGCCTCACGTTCCAGGAGCTCTGCGAGCAAGGCGGCCTGCTCTACACGGATTTCCAGTACGAGAAGTACAAGAAGGGCTTGCTGCGTCCCGATGGGCGCCCTGGCTTCATGACGCCTTCTGGCAAGATAGAGCTGCACTCCTTGATGTTCGATGCTTGGGGCTACGACCCGCTGCCGAATTACAAGGAGCCGCCGGAGAGTCCGATCTCCACCCCTGAGTTGGCAAAAGAATACCCGCTCGTATTCACCTCGGGCGC
>CAZBDS010000100.1:0-6100 GCA_964490735.1 uncultured Acutalibacter sp.
AACGGGGAACACCTCCACGTCCCGGTTATAGTTGACGGCGGTCTCCCCGTAGGCTTCCAAATGGAAGGGGTCGATCATATTCACGTCGTTTAAGTCGGCGGTGGCGGCCTCGTAGGCCAGGTTTACCGGATGGTTCAGTGGCAGGTTCCAAATTGGGAAGGTTTCAAACTTGGCGTAACCGGCCTTAATTCCCCGTTTGTACTCGTGATAAAGCTGGGAAAGGCAGGTGGCCATTTTGCCGCTGCCCGGGCCGGGCGCGGTGATCACCACCAGCGAGCGGCTGGTCTCCACATAGTCGTTTTTCCCGAAGCCCTCGTCGCTTACGATCAGCGGCACGTTGGAGGGATAGCCGGGAATGGAGTAGTGCCGGAACACCTTGACTCCCAGATTCTCCAGCCGGTTCTGAAAGGCTTCGGCGGCGGGCTGGGCGGCGTATTGGGTCAGCACCACGCTGCCCACATACAGGCCGATGTCCCGAAAGGCGTCGATCAGCCGCAGCGTGTCCGCGTCGTAGGTGATGCCCAGATCCCCCCGGACCTTGTTTTTTTCAATATCGGAGGCGTTCACCACAATGACGATCTCCGCCTGCTCCTTCAGCTGCAGCAGCATTTTCACCTTGCTGTCCGGCTGAAAGCCCGGCAGCACCCGGGAGGCGTGATAGTCGTCGAACAGCTTGCCGCCGAATTCCAGATACAGCTTGCCGCCGAACCGGCCGATGCGCTCCCGAATATGCTTCGACTGTGTCTCCAGATATTTTTCGTTGTCGAACCCAATACCCTTCCTCATGCTTTGTACCCTCTTCCTTTACCCTCTTTATACGTTGAAGCGGAAGTGCACCACGTCGCCTTCCTGCATGATGTAGTCCTTGCCCTCGGACCGCACCAGGCCCTTGTCCCTGGCGGCGGCCATGGAACCGCACTCCATCAGCTCGTCAAAGCTGATGACCTCCGCCCGGATAAAGCCCCGTTCAATGTCGGAGTGGATCTTGCCGGCGGCCTGGGGCGCCTTAGTGCCCTTTTTGATGGTCCAGGCCCGCACCTCGGGCTTCCCGGCAGTGAGGAAAGACATCAGCCCCAGCAGGGAATAGCAGGCGTTAATCAGCCGGTCCAGGCCCGATTCCTCCAACCCTAAATCGGCCAGGAACAGCTTCTTTTCTTCCGGGTCAAGGGAGGAGATCTCGGCCTCCATTTCCGCGCAGATAGAGATCACGGCGGCGTGTTCCTTTTCGGCGTATTCCTGTACGGTCTGCAAATAGCGGTTATTGCCGATGCCGTTTTTGAAATCGTCCTCGCTCATGTTGGCGGCAAAGATGATGGGCTTGTTGGTCAGCAGGGAAACGGAGGCCAGCAGCTCGGCTTCCTCCTCGGTGCACTCCACACTGCGGGCGGAGGATCCGGCCTCCAGCGCGGCGTGGACCCGCTCGAAAAAGTCCAGCTCGGCCTGATATTTCTTGTCGGCCTTCAGCATTTTCCGGGTTTTGTCGATGCGCCGGTCCAGCACCTCCAAATCGGAGAGGATCAGCTCTAAATCGATGGTCTCAATGTCCCTGGCGGGGTCGATGGAGCCCTCTACGTGAATGATGTCGTCGTTTTCAAAGCAGCGCACCACGTGGACGATGGCGTCCACCTCCCGAATATTCGAGAGGAACTTGTTGCCCAGGCCTTCTCCCTTGGAGGCGCCTTTTACCAGCCCGGCAATGTCCACAAACTCAATGGTGGCGGGAGTGTATTTTTCCGGCTCGTACATCTCGGCCAGCTTGTCCAGTTTTTTGTCCGGCACAGCCACCACGCCCACGTTGGGCTCGATAGTGCAGAAGGGATAGTTTGCCGACTGGGCGCCGGCGTCGGTAATGGCGTTAAATAAAGTGCTTTTGCCCACGTTGGGCAGCCCTACGATTCCTAATTTCATGAGTGTTCCTCGCTGTTTCATTAAGATATGCCCATTATACTCGCTTTGCGGCGGGGTTTCAAGGGCAACAGAAAACGCCGGCGGCCTCTTTTCGTGACAGACGGCGTGTTTTGCCGGAGTTTTCTGTTAGATTACAGGTGAAATCCGAACTCCCGGTCCAGCCAGTCCAGGGCCAGGGGGACCCATTTCGCGTTGTAGTCGTCCCGGCTGCCCGTCTCCTCGGTGCACACGGACATGCCGTGCCAGCCCTTGGGGAACACGTGGAGCTCGAAGGGGATCTTCTGCCGGCTGAGGCTGGCGGCCAGCTTCAGGCTGTTTTCCACGGGGACGCAGTCGTCCTCGGCGGTGTGCCACAGGAAAGCGGGGCAGGTCTTGCCGCTCACGTGCTTGTCCAAAGAAAAGTATTCGTAGCCCGGCGTGCCCTGTTTGCAGCCGCTCACGTTTTCGATGGACTCTACATGGGCGAACTCGTCCGCCGTAATGACGGGATAGCACAGGATCATGGCGTTGGGACGGTTCTCGCCGCCGTGGTTGTCGTAAACCTTCAAAAGCTCCGGGTCGTCCCACAAAATGCCGGAGGAAGCTGCCAGATGGCCGCCTGCGGAAAAGCCGCACACGGCGATCCTGTCCCGGTCTACCCGCCATTCGGGGTGATTGCGCAGGGCGCGGATCGTTTCCGAGACTTCCTTGAGGGGCCGGAAGTCCTTGGCCTTTTCCCCTACGGAGTAGGTGAGGGTAAACACGTTGTAGCCCCGGGAGAAAAAGCTGAGAGCCACCGGGTCCGCTTCCCGCTCGGACACCATGGCGTAAGCGCCGCCGGGGCAAAGCACCACCGCCGGGAAGCTTTCCCGCCGGACCTCCATTTCCCACACGGGCGTGTGCAGATAGCCCACGACCTCGCTTTCCGTTTCGGGCAGAGGCTTAAACCGTACCAGTTCCATAAGAATCCCGTTCCTTTCGCTTTTTAGTTATAAGTTGTTAGTTATTAGAGCAGGGCGGAGGTCATAGGGTCAGGCTGTCGTACTCCGCGCCTTCCAGATCCTTCCAGAAAAGTCGGCCGTCTTCCAGCGTCATATAACCTTTGGGCGAGCCTTCCTTGGGCAGGGAGACCGAGCCGGGGTTTACATACCAGAAGCCCCGGGAGCAGTCCTTCCTGGGCACGTGGGTATGGCCGTGAAGCAAAACGTCCCCCGGGTTTAAGGCGGGCGGCGCCTGCAGATTGAAATGGTGGCCGTGGGTAGCAAAAATCAGGTGTCCGCCCGTTTCCAGCAGGCAGTACTCCGCCAGCACGGGGAACTCCAGCACCATCTGGTCCACCTCCGCCTCGCAGTTGCCCCGGACGCAGAAGATCTTTTCCTTTATCCCGTTTAAGGCGGCAAGGACTTCTTTCGGGCAGTACCCCTCGGGAAGGTCGTTCCGGGGGCCGTGGTACAGCAGGTCCCCCAGCAGCAGAAGGCGCTGGGCCTTTTCCCGCCGGAAGGCCTCCAAAAGCTTTTGGCAGCAGGGGGCGCTGCCGTGAATATCGGACGCGATCAGCCATTTCATAATATTGGATCCCCTTTTTTCCTTGTAGATCCCGTTTTGCAAAGGCGGGAAGTATAAATATTATATCACAACCTGGCTTCTCTGGAAACAGAGAATTCTCCTTCTCCGTCTTTTTCCCGCCTCCGGCAGGAAGTTTTTTCCATTTTGCTGAAAAATTCACAAGAAAAGTGGAAAAACCTCGATTTTTCCGAAAAAAGCAATTGTGTATGCCCAGAACTTGTGTTATACTAAACAAGTATCGAATATTGCCTGAATTTACATAATTTCCGAAAATTTTGAGGGAGTGGAGATATTTATGAAAAAAACGAACCGCCGGCGTTTCGGCAGAGTATTCAGCTTGTTTTTGGCAGCGCTTCTTCTGCTGTCCGTCCTGCCCATGGCGGGCCTTACCGCCTCGGCCGCCTCTATAAAGGGCGCTTATTTCCTGGACGGAACGCCGCCCTTTGCCTATTTGATCACCGGCATTCGGCCGGGCGACGCGGCAAACACAGTTAAGCTGTATCAGAATGAGGACATGCAGTCTTACAGCGGCTACAGCGGCGTGTATGAGATCCCCGCGCAGGTCTACAATTTGGACGACATGCGTACTTATGCGGTAACCGAAATCAGCGGGGCAAGGGGCGCGGCTCCCGGCGCCCTGCAGAATGTGCCTCTGCGGGGAGTTTCCCTTCCCGGCACCGTTACGGACATCGGCGCCCAGGCTTTTGGGGGCTGCTCTTACCTGACGGAGATCGTGTTTCCCACCTCTGTGGTTTTTCTGGCGGCAGACGCTTTTATGGGCGCACCCATCCAGAATCTGACTTTGGACGTGGTCACCGACACCACCCTGCTCAGCAGTACGGAATACACCGCCAACAACCGGGCGGCTCCCATTTCCCTGCCCCAGCGGGTTTCCGCTTTAAATGTCCGCTCTCCCTTAAGCGTTTCCGGCCAGGTGGAGATTCCCGGCGGCACGGCGCTGGCGGGTTCCCGTATCGTGGTGCAGTCCGGCGCTTTCCTTACTCTGCGGGGCGGTCTTTCCGGCACCGGCATGGTCCAGGTGGCCGATAACGGCACCCTGACCCTGCAGGGTTCTTTCGACGCATTCGGCGGCACCTTCCAGCTCAGCGGCGCGGCCTCCAAACTGGTAAACGCCACCTCCACTCCCGTCACTGTCACCGACGCCAGCGGAAAGAGCGTGGTCGTAAGGCCCGGCGAGACCCGTACCGGCGGCCAGAAGGACGAGGATCCCGTTGACCCCGGCGATATGCAGCCCCAGGTTACCTTTAACTACGGCGGCACCGTTACCACGCTGGAAGACGGCCGGGTGGTGCTGATCGTCCCTTACGAGGGTTATCATGTGGAAAGTGTGGTCATCAACGGCCTGCCCATGGGCAAGCTGACCCGCTATGAATTTGCCGAGGCCAGCTGGCAGAACCGCGTTGCGGTCACCTTTGCTCCGGGCAAGGCCCCTGTGGGTCCCGATAAACCCGTCATCGACCCCTCTTTTCGGTTCAGCGATGTTCCCGCCGATGCCTCCTACGCCGAAGCGGTGAATTTCCTGGTGCAGAACGGCATTGTTCAGGGCGTGAAGAACGGCAGGTTCCTTCCGGGGCAGAAGACCACCCGGGGCATGTTCGTTTCCCTGCTTAAGCGTATGGAAAATTGTGGCAAGGATTTCACTGTCCGGTGCAAAACGCCCCTGGTTGCCGTGGACGTGCCCGTGGATTCCTGGTATACGGAAAGCGCCGCTTGGGCAGCCGGCACCGGTATTGTGGAGCTGCAGGGCGAGGAATTCCGCGCTGACGAGGCCATCAGCCGGAAAGAGCTGATCATGTGCCTGTACCGCTACACCCATTTAAGAGGCTATGACACCTACATCAGCCAGAGCAATCTTTACGCCCACCGGGAGATCCTGAACCTGCCCATGGAAGAGCGCAAGGCCATGGCCTGGGCCCTTCGCAGAGGGTATCTCAGCGCCCGGGGCGGCACGCTGGATCTTTCCGGCACCGTCACCAGGGCGGAAACGGCCCAGATCCTGGCAAACTATATTGCCGCCTATTAAGGGCCGTTCAAAAAGAATAGAAAGGGAGTCCCTCTTGGGGGACTCCCTTTTACAGAAACCCTAAAAGTGAGGAGGATACTTTTTATGGCAGGAAGGTTTTCTGCTATGTTTGGCGCCCAGGACATGACCCAGGGCAATCCCATGCAGAATCTAATTCGGTTTTCGGTGCCGCTGCTCATCGGCAACCTGGCCCAGCAGCTTTACAGCACCGTGGATTCCATTGTGGTGGGCAACTATGTAGGCGACGGCGCCCTGGCGGCTTTGGGGGCCTGCGGTCCCGTCTTGAACTTGCTGCTGGTGCTGTTCATGGGCATTTCCATGGGCGCCAGCGTCATGTCTTCCCAGTATTTTGGAGCCAAGGACAAAACAAAGCTTTCCCTGACCATCGGCACCACGATCACGGCCACCTTTCTGGCCTCTTTGCTGATCATGATTGTGGGCCCGCTGATCACCCGGCCGCTGATGGAGCTTCTGGGCACTCCCAACGAGGTGTCCGAGGGTTCCCTCACGGTGCTGGAAATGGCCTGCGACTACATGATCATCTGGTGCCTGGGCTTTTTGGGCTGCGCCTATTACAACGTGATCTCCGGCGTGCTCCGGGGC
>CAZBDS010000101.1:0-6081 GCA_964490735.1 uncultured Acutalibacter sp.
CGAGGCTCTGGGCAAGATCCTGAACCTGGAATTCGACATGTGGCGCGGCTTTGACGAGGAAGCAAAAGCTTTGATCCAGCCCACCATTGACAACGGCGTTTCCTGGACCTACATGTTCCCCACCAGCGGCGTAAACTACGAGCCTTATGACTGCGTGCCCGAGTCTTCTGTACTGTGCACCTATGTTGTGGAGCATGAAGGCTCTCTCGAGGGCGCTCCCGAGGGCAACAAGCAGATGCAGGACTGCGCTGTGTCCGCCTGGAACTGGTACAACACCAAGGACTTCGCTTCCTCCGGCAACGGCTGGACCGAGTACTATGGCCGTACCATCACCATGGAAGGCTTCTACAGCGATGCTTTGAACATCATCTCTCCCGCATACGCTTACACCACCGAGTCCATGGCTGACCTGAAGCCCAACCTGGACACGCTGGAAAACACCACCTTCCTGAAGATCGTCATGGGCGAAGAGCCTGTTGACTCCTTCGATCAGTTTGTGGAAGACTGGTATGCTCAGGGCGGCCAGACCATGACGGACGAAGTCCGCGCTATGGTCGGATAATTCTTAGAACTATCTTGCTGCCGGAAGGGACACCTTCCGGCAGTATTTTTTATCAAGTTTGAAGGTATAAAATTTTGCACAGCACAAAAACAAATGAAAAGATGTCATGCATATGGTATGTTAGCAGTATCTCCGCCGGTGAATTGTAAAAGCAGGATTTCTGCGACGGCCGGGGGAAAATCATTTTGGGAAGGATCCTGAGATATGAGCTTTATCCCCAACTACAAAAATCTGGAAAATGCGGCGCGGAACCTGCCCAGCGACAGGATCCCGCTGTATGAGCATCTGATCGTGGTCCCCTTTATGGAAAACATGACGGGCGAGAAATTCGGCCAGCTGGAAAACGGGAGCTATGAAGACAAGCTGAAGTTTTTTCAGCGTTTCAACGCTTTCTGGCGGGATAAGGGCTACGACACCGTGTCCTATGAACGCTGCGTAGGTGAGATCCTTCCCGGCGGCGGCGCCTTGGGCGGCCACATTAAAGGCGTGATCCAGACCCGGGAGGATTTTGAAAAATATCCTTGGGATCAGCTGTGCGATTTCTATTTTGAAAAATGCTCCGAGTCTTTCCGGGCCCTGCGGGAAACCATGCCGGACGGCATGAAAGCCGTCGGCGGCGTAGGCAACGGCGTGTTTGAAATTGTGCAAGATCTGGTAGGCCTGGAAGACCTGTGCTACATGAAGATTGACGACGAGGACCTGTACCGGGATATGTTCCAGAAAACCGGCGACGTGATGGTGCAGATCTGGGAGCGCTTTCTGAAGGAATTCGGCGACATCTACTGTGTCTGCCGTTTTGGCGACGATCTGGGCTTTAAGTCTGCCACACTGCTCCACGAAGACGACGTGAAGGAACTGATTGTTCCCCAGTACAAGCGGGTAGTAGACGTGGTGCACCGGGCGGGAAAGCCCTTCCTGCTCCATTCCTGCGGCTGCATTTTCAGTGTGATGGACGACATTATCTCCGTGGCGGGCATCGACGCGAAACATTCCAACGAGGACGTGATCTCCCCCTACAGCAAGTGGATCGACGATTACGGCGACAGGATCGGCAATTTCGGCGGCCTGGACACGGACGCCTTGTGCGACATCAACCCCTGCGACATTGTGGAATACACCAAGGACGTATACAGTGTCTGTGAGAAAAAGGGCCATGGCATTGCCATCGGCAGCGGCAACTCCATTCCCAACTATGTCAGCCTGGAAAGATACCAAAAAGCCAATGAAACTCTGCGCCGTCTGCGCGGCGAATAAGCGAAGGGATCTCCTTTATGAAACAACTGACAAGAGAAGAAATTATCCGGGTCATCGAGGGAAAAGGCGGCGCCAGCCGGATACCGATCCTCTATGACCTTTGGATCGGCCCTGGCAACTTTGAAGAAAGCAAGAAAGAAGGAATCCGAGACCTGCTGCGCCGGTGGGAAGGCGATGTGGAGCAGCTGTATTTCCACATGCCCGAATACTACAGCTCTCCCGAAGGCTATCCCGGCTACAAATGGACCGTGGACGGCGCAACCAAAGAAACCGGCATTGGGATCGACTCGGAAGTGGCCTATAAGGACTGGGAAGAAATGGAAAAGCTCTACGAGAATTTCCCCGACCCCGAATGTCCTTTGCTGATTCCCCCCAAGGAAAAAGGGTCCCGGTATCGGATCGCCAACTGGTGCTATCTGCTGTTCGAGCGTCTTTGGTCCCTGCGGGGCATGGAAAACGCCCTGACCGATTTTTACCTGTACCCGGAGGAGGTTCACCGGCTTTTCCAGCGGCTGACCGATTTCTATATCCGGATCATCGAGCGGGCCAAAACGGAATGGGACGCCGATGGCATTTTTACCACGGACGATATCGGCACCCAGACTGCCCCCTTCTTTTCCTTGGAAATCTTCCGGGAGTTCTTTAAGCCCTATTACAAGCAGATCATCGACAGGACCCACGAGCTGGGCATGCACTTCTGGCTGCACACCTGCGGCAATGTGGAGCTCTTTATCCCGGATCTGATCGAGATCGGACTGGACGTGCTTCACCCTATTCAGAAACACACCATGGACGAGGAAAAGATTGCCAAAACCTATGGGGACCAGCTCTGTCTGCTGGTGGGCTTCGATGTGCAGCAAATCATTCCCTATGGTACGGAAGAAGAGGTGCGGGCCGAGGCCCGGCGGCTGATCGACATTTGCGCCAGGCCTGACGGCCGCTTTATGCTGACCATGGGCAACGGTTCTACCAACGACTGGAAGCTGCCCTGCCTGGAGGCCCTGCACGAGGAAACGGAAACTTACGGAACCAAAATCTGCTCCGCCTTCCGGAATTCCTGATCCACTTGATTTTTCCTTTTTATCCTTCATACGAAAAACCGCGGGAGGCTAATCTCCCGCGGTTTTTCGTTCTGCGCGCTTATATAGTAAACACAGTTCGCTAGTTATGTCCGGAACGGAACTTGCGCCGTCAAGCTTAAAACCGGATTTTTCCAATTTTAGGTGCGTTTACTATAGTAGGCCACACCGGCCAGAAAAGAAAAGCAGTAAACCACCATCACCGCCAGCAGCGCCCGAAAAATGTCCCTGCTAAGGGGCAGGGCTACAAACAGGGCAGCGGCGCTTCCGAAAAAGACGATGATCCCCGCCAGGCGGAAAGCCTGGTTTTTGATGGTCTGCTCCCGCTCGTCCTGCTCCTTGATCCGGGCCTGCCGCTGCTTTTCGGGGTGGCTGAGCAGATGCTGGGTGCGAATTAGCAGCAGCAATCCCCCAAAGCCGCAGCCGGAAGCGGCCCCCAGATAGAATCCCTGGGCAAATTCCGGCAGGCCGCTGCCGGGAATCAGCAGGAAATAGCAGCCGATCCCGATGACGCCAAGGGCCAAAAATCCCAGGGCCATCAAGCGGCGGAGCTTTAAGGTCTTTTCAAAATTGCCGGGGCAGTTTAACAGCATTTTTACAAGCATGATGATTCCTCCTCGAAAATGAACAATTCTTCAATGGTGGTTTCAAAGCAGACCGCCAGCTTGTGCGCCAGGGCCAAAGAAGCGCTGTAACGGCCGCTTTCCAAAGAAATAATGGTCTGGCGGGTCACTTCAACCCGGGCTGCCAGCTCCTCTTGGGTCCAGCCCCGGGTCCGGCGGAACTCTCCGATCCTGTTTTTCATGGCAGACCTCCTGATTTCGGAATGTAAAGTTCGCTTTACAATTTGAAGTATAGCACAGGGATTTCTGAATGTCAAGCTTGCTTTACATTTTTTCAAAAAAATTTCCCGCCCGGGAAAACGGCTTGCGTTTCATGGGCCGTTTCCCTGCGCGGGAGCTTCAAAACTGCGGGTCGGGCGCTGAATCTCCGGTTTCCACTGCGGAAGGTCCACGAAATAAGTTCCGCATGGGCGGAACTTATGCTCATCGCCAGGTGTTAAGGATAAATGAGTTCAATGGCGCGGCTAAGGGTATCGGCGTCGATGGTGCCCCTGGCGTGAGCCACGGCATAGCCGTCCGCGTCGATAAAATAAGTGCTGGGAATGGACGAAACGCCGTAGATCATGGCCGCGTTGGAGTCTGTATCGTAGTACACGGGGAAGGTGTACTCCTGTCCGTCGATAAAAGTTGAAGCGCTTTCCTTGGTTTCCCGGGAGCCGTCGGTCAGATTGACCATCATAAACTCCACCGCGCCGTCCAGCTCCTGCCATTTTTCATTGAAGTCGGGCATTTCCAGCATACAAGGGCCGCACCAACTGGCCCAGAAATTCAAAACCACCGGCTTGCCCTGAAAATCGGAAAGCCGAACCTCGTTCCCCTCCCGGTCATAGACCAGGAAATCCGGGGCCAACACCTTTTCGGGCTGGGAGGAAGCCTGGGAAGACGGGGAATCCTGAGAAGATACCGCCTCAGAAGAAACGGCGGAAGAATTCAGGACCAGGGAATCGGGAGCGGCAGTTTTTCCAAAGTTCTGATAGAGCACATAGGCCCCGGCCAAAAGCAGCACCAAAGCCAACACCAGCAGAAGCAGACCGATTTTCTTTTTCATGGGAAACCTCTCAGCTCAACAGGGCCAGCAGCCGCCCCAGCATACCGGTGGCCATCAGGACCCCGATGAGAATCAGCAGGCTGCCGCTGACCGCGTTGATGATTTTATAGTGTTTTTTTATCCAGTTAAAGGCGGATTTCAGATAGTCGATCAGCACCGCGCTGAGGACAAAGGGCAGGCCCAGTCCCAGGGAGTACAGCAGCAGCATGACTACACCTTCCAGTACATGGCCCCGCTGGGAGGCAAGGGCCAAAGCCGAGCCCAAAAAGGCCCCTACGCAGGGGGTCCAGCCCACGGAGAAAATCACCCCGAACAGGGCCGCCGAGAAAAAGCCTGTGCTCTTTACTTGGGCGGTGCGGCGGATCCCCCGGAAAAAGCTGAGCCGAAACACGCCCAGGTAGCTGAGGCCGAAAAGGATCACCACCAGGCCTGAGACAAGATTGACAGCCGTTTGATACTGCCGCAGAAAGCTGCCGATCGTTCCCGCCAGGGCTCCCAGAGCCACGAACACCAGGGTAAAGCCGGACACAAAGCCCAGCGCCCCCTTTAGGGACTTGCGGAGCGTGCGCTCCCCGCCGCCGGCAAAATAAGAGAGATAGATGGGAATCATGGGCAGAAGGCAGGGCGAAATGAACGTGATAACGCCTTCCAGAAAAGAAATGAAATACTGCATGGTTACCGCCTTGTATTTTATGATAGTTCTATTATACCCATATCCTGGAGGAAAGGCAAGACGGGACCGCACCTTGACCGGGACATATTGGCGCCTTATAATAAGGCCGAGAGGAGAGAACGTTATGAACGAGTTGTTTATCCGAAGCCTGCAGATCGACTGGGAACAAATTGAAAAAGGAAGCTATTTGAGAAAAATCCCGGCCCTGCGCGGCCTGGGACAGCTGGAATTCCACAGCCCTGTCACCTTTTTTGCGGGGGAAAACGGCAGCGGAAAATCCACCCTGCTGGAGGCCGTTGCGGTGGCATACGGCTTTAACCCGGAAGGGGGTTCCAGAAATTACAGCTTTTCCACCTATGATTCCCATTCGGAACTGTTTAAGGCCCTGCGGCTGATAAAGGGCTACCGTAGCGCCAAATGGGGCTACTTCCTCCGGACGGAAAGCTTTTACAATGTAGCTTCTCAAGACGAGGAATACGCAAGGATCGGGCACGTTCCTTCTCACGAATATCACAAAAAATCCCACGGGGAAAGCTTTTTAGCCCTTGCACAGGACAATTTCGGCGCGGACGGCCTGTATTTGCTGGACGAGCCGGAGGCGGCCCTCTCGCCCCAGCGGCAGCTGACTTTGCTTGCGGAGCTCCACCGATGCTGCAAGGAAGGCTCCCAGTTTCTCATTGCCAGCCACTCCCCCATTCTGTTGGGTTTGCCGGGCGCGGAGATTCTGTCCTTTGACGGGCCGGAAATCCGCTCGATTCCCTACGAGGAAACCGACAGCTATCGGGTGATCAAATACTTTATCAACAACCGGCAGACCGTTTTGAACGAGCTGCTGCAGTAAG
>CAZBDS010000102.1:0-6052 GCA_964490735.1 uncultured Acutalibacter sp.
TCGGCCCGGACAGCGAAACGGGAAAGATCGCTTCGGTGCTTTCCTCTTCCACCGACACCACCTTTTACGCCATTGCCTTCTATTTCGGAGCCTGCGGCTATAAAAAGCTGCGCTACACCGTGCCCGCCGCCCTGCTGGGCGACGGTATGGCTATCGTTTTTTCCGTATTGACCGTGCGGCTGTTTGGGTGACCCTTAAAGCTCCAGCCGGTAGCTGCTGCCCAGGTCGGTTTTGCCCGTTTCGCGGAAGCCGCAGGACAAAAAGAGCCTCCGGGAAGTTTCGTTGAAGCTATAGATTTCCCGTACTGCGGCGTGATCCCACCCCAGGGCTTTCGCCCTGCCGGTGAGAGCCAGGAGCACGGCCTTTCCCACGCCCCGGCCCCGGCAGCTGGCAGGGCCCAGCACAATGGGCAGATCCTCCCTGCACAGGGTCACGTCGCCGATGGGGACAAACTCTCCCCCTTGCCGCTCCTCAATCCAGTAGAGTTCGCCGTGGGCGTCTAAATAAGCGTACATGCGGGCAAGCTGGTCCGCGTCATAGGGCTCGGCCTCCGGCCCGTCCACCAGCCGGACAAGCTCCGGGTCCCGGTACCAGGAAAGGGCAAAAGAAAAGTCCTCTTCCGAGCGAAAGCGGCGCAGCCGCAGGGCGGGGGAAAGGGGCAGAAAATCGGGCTGAACAATGCCTTTAATGGGCATGAGAACCCTCCTTTCAGGAAATCGTAAGATTTGACGGTTTGCATTCTATCACGGGGCATGATAAAATGTCAAATGAGATTCTGACCGCGAGTTCCCAATGACGGTGGGTTTTGGAGTATTCCGGCCGCCGGAAGGGGATTTTTCGGTCCCGATTTGGAGCGATGCAGTTTGGCGGATTTGGAACACCGGGAGCAGGACGGGCCCCTGCCGGGAAAAAAGCGCAGAAAAATTCCCTGGAGCATGCTGTACATTGCGGCCACCGTGATCGCGGTGGTGCTGTTCGGCGTGTTCAACCGGCAGTTCGGCAATGTGTTCCGCACCCTGCGGAACCTGACCCCCGGCTTCCTCACCATTTCCGTTCTCGTAACTGTGGTCTATTTTCTTTTCGAGGGCGGGATCATCAAGCTGCTGATGAAAAGCCAGAACATTTCCATGAAGATGGGCAGCGCTTTAAAGATCAGCCTGATCGGCATCTATTATTCCTACATCACCCCCAGCGCCACCGGAGGCCAGCCCATGCAGTCGGCCTATCTGCGGCGGGACAAGATCCCCGTGGGGGTTTCCACCGCCGTGCTTATCATCAAATTTTTCTGCTTCCAGTGCGCCTTTCTGCTGGTGTCCCTTGGCAGCTTTTTCGGCATGTACGGCAAGCTGCAAGCGGAAAACCCGGGGATCATTCCCTTTGTTATTCTGGGCCTTGCGGTAAACGCCTGTTCCATCGTCTTTTTTCCCTGCCTGTTCATCAAGCCGGTGATGGGCCTGTTCTGCCGCATAGCCAAATGGCTGGTGCGCAAAGTGCGCCCCCTGCGGAAAAGACAGGACAGCCTCTACGCCGTTATCGAGAAGTTCCAGGCGGATTTCGGCAGCTACACCGATGATTTCAGAGGCAAGCTGAAAAGCGTGATCCTGGGGATCGTCCTCAGCATTCCCCAGTTCCTGCTGCAGATGAGCGTGATCTATTTTGTGTTTCGGGCCTTCGGCTATCACAGCATCAGCTACTGGGAGGTTTTGGCGGTCCAGAGCATGCTGCAGGTGTCCGTGTCCTTTATGCCCATGCCCGGCGCTTCCGGCGCCCAGGAGATCGGCTTTTCCTCTTTCTTCAGGAATTATTTTACCAATAACGACCTATATGCCGCTGTGATGGTCTGGCGGTTCTTCACCTACTATCTGGTGGTGATTGCCGGCGCTTTGCTGGTGGTGGCGGATCAGTTCCTGTACAGCCGGAAAAAGAAAAATAACGCTCTCCCGGAGGAACCTGGAGAATAGGAAGAAGATCAGATTGCATACCTTTGCGGGCTGCCAAACCGGCGGCCCGCAGTTTTTATTTGACAAGATAACTCTTTTGTGATATTCTATATATGATCTAATTGGAGCATATATAGAATATATTTTGAGGAGGCTTCCCATGGCAAACGAAGGATTGAACGAAAAGGTTTCCGTAAACGTCAACACGGCTACGCTGTCTGCGATAGACCTGCTGGTGGACAACGGCTACTACTCCAACCGCAGCGATTTTATCAATCAGGCCCTGCGGGAAGCTTTGCAAAGACAGCAAAGAACCATCGACCGTATCGTGGACAGCCACAGCGTGGCCGGAAGTCGCTTCCTTACGGTCCAGGGGAAAAAACTCTGGTTTATGGGGGTGTACGTTTTGTCTGCCGCCGAGGTGGAGGAACTTTGCGCTGCCGGGAAGCAGGTGCCCATTACCGGCTACGGCATGCTGACCATCGAAAAGGACTGCGATCTCCAAAAACTGTTTGCCGCCGTCAGCGAGATCAAGGTCAAAGGGAAAGTCCTCTGTTCTCCGGAGGTAAAGGAACACTACGGTTTGTAAAAAAAGAGCCGTCCGGAAAACCGGACGGCTTCCTGCTATTTTTTGGCGATGTCCAGCCCCAGCTCGTCGATCTTTTCCCGGAGCTTTAAAAAGTCCTCGAAGGCGGCGGGCTTTTGAGCGGGATTGCGCAGCAGCGCCGCCGGGTGCAGGGTGGGCATGAACAGCACCCCGCCCTTTTCAAAGAAGATGCCGTGTTCCTTGGTGATCTTCAGATCCGGCTTGATCATTTTCATGCCGGCCACCCGGCCCAGGCATACGATAATCTTTGGCCGCAGCAGGGCAAACTGGTTGCGCAGCCAGCCGATGCAGGCCTCCTGCTCGTCCGGTAAAGGGTCCCGGTTTTTGGGCGGGCGGCACTTTACGATATTGGCAATATAGATGTTGGTTTTCCGGTCCAGGTCCACGGCGGTGAGCAGCTTGTCCAGCAGCTGGCCGCCCCGGCCCACAAAGGGCTCGCCCTGCAGGTCTTCGTTTTCGGCGGGGCCCTCGCCCACGAGCATGACCTTTGCTTTGGGGTTTCCCACGCCGAACACCACATTGTGCCGGCCCTCGCACAGGCCGCATTTGCGGCATTCCAGGCAGCTTGCCCGCAGCTCTTCCCAATTGTTGTACATGCCGTTCCTCCCTTTTTTTAAATTTCCGGGACCAGCCCAAGCTTGGCCAATCCGCAGTAGATTCCCTCTTCGTCGTTGGATTTTGTGACGTTTTGAAACCTGTGCTTCAGCTCTTCCGGAGCGTTTCCCATCAAAAAGGGCATGGAAACCGTCTCCAGCATTTCGGCGTCGTTATAATTGTCCCCGAAAGCGGCGGCCTTTTCTGTTGGGATCTCCCACAGGCCGCACAGTTTTTTGACCGCCTTTCCCTTGGTCACGCCGGCTTCCATGATCTCCAAAAGGATATCGGAGGACCGGGCAATGGACAGCGCGGGAAATTCCGCTTTCAGCCTTTGTTCCAGCTTCACTGTTTGGCCGGGCTCGCAGATGCAGAGGATCTTTTGCACTTCCGCGCCGTCAGGAAGATCGTCCACCGTACCTTCCTGCGCTTTGGCCCGGACAATGCTTTCCTCCCGGGCGACCCGGGGGTCCCGCCGGTCCCTCGCGATCCAGGTATCCAGAGAGTAGAGGTTCCAGGAGCACTCAAACCGGTTTGACTCAATGAATTCGATCAGGTTTTTGGCAAGCTCCCGGGAAAAGCCCTTCGCGTACAGAACGTTCCGGCTCTCGTCCAGAATCAGGCCGCCGCTGTAGGAGATGATGGGGCAGCGAAAGCCGTATTCCTCCTGAATGGGATAGATCCCCGAGGGGCTTCTGGCGGAAACGATGACAAAGGGAACCCCCTGCCTTTCCAGGGACCGAATGGCCGAAAGAGTGCCCGGCAGCATTTTGTGACTGCTGTCAAGAAGCGTGCCGTCCACATCGCTGAACACGATTCTGCACTCCACTGTGTCAACCTCCCAAAGGTTTGTCTGCCTTTCAGTATAGCACAGGCTAAAAGGCGCTTCAACCGTTTTTGGGAAATCCCCGGAAGTTTCAGGCGGCGGCAGCGCAATTGCACCTTGAAAAATCGGAAAGCAGGGAGTAAAATAGAAAAGTAAAAAACGCAGATTTTTAAGGAGGAACATACGATGAAAGTTATGGTTGAAACTTCTGCCCATCACGTCCATGTGTCCGACGCCGACCTGGAGACCCTGTTCGGCAAGGGCGCAACCCTTACCAACAAAAAGGACCTTTCCCAGCCCGGCCAGTTTGCCTGCGCCGAAAAGGTAGAGGTCATCGGGCCCAAGGGTTCCATGTCCATGTCCATTCTGGGGCCCACCCGGAAGGAGACCCAGGTGGAGATTTCCCTTACCGACGCCCGGAAGCTGGGCGTTACCGCTCCCATTCGGGAGTCCGGCGACCTGGAAGGTACCCCCGGCTGCACCCTGAAGGGGCCCGCGGGTGAGATCGAGCTGCAAAAGGGCGTAATCGCCGCCAAGCGCCACATTCACTTCAATCCCGAAGACGCCGCCAAGGCCGGCGTTCAGGACAAGCAGATCGTTTCCGTTAAGGTGGACTACAACGGCCGCTCTCTCGTTTTCGGAGACGTGGTGTGCCGGGTCAATCCCCAGTACGCTCTGGCCATGCATGTGGACACCGACGAATCCAACGCCGCTGCTCTGCCTGGTACCGTAGACGGCGAGATCATTCTGTAAAGCATGGCAATCGAAAAGGTAAGGGCCTATTTCCGGGCCCTCAATATGGAAGACCGCATTCAGGAATTCCCCGTGTCCAGCGCCACCGTGGAGCTGGCGGCGGAAGCGCTGCACTGCCAGCCCTGCCGGATCGCCAAAACCTTGTCCTTTCTGCTGGACGGCGCCCCGATCCTCATTGTGGCCGCGGGCGATGCCAAGGTAGACAACGGGAAATACAAGGCCAGGTTCGGCGCCAAGGCGAAAATGCTAACGCCCCAGGAGGCGGAAGAGCTGGTAGGCCATGCGGTCGGAGGCGTGTGCCCCTTTGCGGTAAACGAGGGCGTCACTGTCTATCTGGATCAATCCCTGCGGCGGTTTGAGACCGTGTTTCCCGCCTGCGGAAGCAGCAACAGCGCCATCGAGCTGACCATCGAGGAATTGGAGCGCTGCGCGCCCCACAAGGACTGGGTCGACGTGTGCAAGGGTTGGCAGCCCCAGGAGTAAAGGAAACCCATGAAGGATCTGAAAAATTTTTTGGACGAAGCGGGCCGGCTGACAAAGTATCCGGCAAAGCGTCCCATGAAATTTCTGGCGCTGGAATATCTGGCGGGGAAATTTGAAAAGGGAAAGCGGTATACCGAGCGAGAGGTCAACGATCTGCTGAATCGGTGGCATCTTTTCGGCGATCCCGCCACGCTTCGCCGGGAGCTGTACGATTACCGGTTCCTCGACCGGGCTCAGGACGGCTCCGCCTATTGGCTGGAGGAGAAAGCACCGGTCTTTTCCCCGTGAAGGTGTGGTGAATGCAATGACACCCCGAGAGGGGTTTGGCCCCGCTGGACGGCTCCGTTCCCGACAAACCGATCCTGGAAATGATTGAGCACAGCTACCATGTGGTAACAGCCAAATTGCCGAAGTACGTCCGAAAACAATTGCAGACTGAATAGAAATGCCGGCCTTTTTCAGAAAGGCCGGTTTTCTTTTGCGCCGGGATCATTTCGGGAAGAGAAAAGGCGTACAGGCAGTTTTCTTCCAAAGATTTCATACATTGAAAACAGACTGTATGGAATTGGGGGAATTGGACATGTTTTTGACCGGCTTACTGGACCTGCTTTCCGGAATCTTCTGCCTGCTGCTGCACGTGACGGGCGGCGGTACTTTCCCAAAGGCTTTAAGCGCCGCCGAGGAGCGGGCCTGCCTGGAGCAGATGGCAAAGGGCAGCAAGGCCGCCCGGCAGAAGCTCATCGAGCACAATCTGCGCCTGGTGGCCCATATCATAAAGAACGGTTACTCACGGAGGAAGTTTTTTCGCTCCTCTGTAGGGTGACCGTTTTGCTTTCTCCCACCCTCAAA
>CAZBDS010000103.1:0-6022 GCA_964490735.1 uncultured Acutalibacter sp.
AACACGATGTCGCCCTTGTACCAGCCGGGCCCCAGAGCCAGACCGATGGTGTTCTTGCCGGGCTTCAGCAGGGCCGTCACGTCAAAGGTCTGGTACTCCAGCCAGCCGTCATAGCAGTGATAGCCGGGCAGCAGGTATTCGTCCCCGGCCTTTTTGCCGTTGACGTACAGCTCATAAAGGCCCACGCCGCAGGCATAGATCCGGGCGGAGGAAGGCTCGCCGGAAAGGGTAAAGGTTTTGGACAGCAGGGGCTGGCGCTCCTTGTCCGCAAAGTCAGCGGCAATCCACTTGGCCTGCCAGGGCTCCTTTTCTTTGGCGGTCTCAAACCAGGAAGCGGCCGAAGCGCTGTCCCCGCCGTCGCCCCACACGGTGACAGTCCACTCGTATCGGGTGCGGGGCAAAAGCTCCAAGGGCGCTTCATACCCCAGGGAAGAAATAGCCTCCGATCTGCCGCTGTCGTAAACGACGGCGCCTTCCGCCGTCCGCACGACAATCTGCGCCGCGGCTTGGCGCTTGTCCTGGGTGTCCTCCGTCACCCAGGAGAAGATGGGCTTTTCCAACTGCATTCCCAAAGGCTCGGTGAAGTGATTGGTGCGCAAATGAGTAAGCTTCATAGGTTCTCCTCCAATCGGGAACCGCATTCCCGCTTTTCTAAGTACCAGTATAGCATACTGTTTTGGAAAATACCAGAAGGGGAGAGAAGAGTTTCCAAAGGACACAAAAAAGCCTCCCTGGCATAGGCAGGGAAGCTTTTCAGTCTTTCATTATCGCTTATAAAGGTTTACGGTGATCACGCAGGCCTGGGCCCGGGTGGCGGTGCCCTTGGGATCAAACCGGTTTTGCCCTACGCCGCTGATCAGGCCGTTTTCCCGGCAGGCGTAAACAGCGTCCTTTGCCCAGGAACTGATCTTCTGGTCATCGGCGAACAGGGAGCTTTCCGAGCTGCGCGTAAGCCCGGCGTACTTGGCCATGATCTGGCACATCTGCTCCCGTGTGATGGGAGCGTTAGGCCGGAAGGTGCCGTCCGGGAACCCGCCTACCAAATTCAGGGAGGCGGCCCAGGCGATGGCCTGGGACATCTTTTTGGTCAGGCCCTGGGTGCCGTCGGAAAACTTGTTGTCTCCGTAAAGGGAAAGGTCTACCCGATCCAGATTGGCCAGCGCCGTTACAAACTGGGCCCGGGTGATCTGCTTTGCGGGATTGAATTTTCCGCCGCCGCTCCCCTCAAAGATGGCGGCGGCCACAGCCTGATCCACCGCGCTGAAATACCAGGCGTCCTCGGTAAAGTCGGTGAAGATGCTGCCGTTGGAAAGCACGGTGGCGGTGGTTACCGCGGTCCGCTTGCCGTCCCGTATGGCAATGGCTTTGTAGGTGTGGCCCAGCAGGTATAAAGGCCCGGTGTAGGGAGTGCTTGACCCGTCAGGCTCTGTGCCGTCGATGGTGTAGTAAATGTCCGCGTCAGAGGCGCCGGCGTTGATATTTACATAGCCGTTTACCACAGTGATGACGGGGTCTGTCAGTTCGGAGGAGACCCGCTCCGCGTACAGGGAGCAGATGTAGCCGGAATACCCGCCGGCTGTGGAAACATGATACCAGATGTTCGTGGAGATGCCGTCGGCAGTGATCACTTCGCCGGGCACATCGCCGTCAATGTCGATCCCCGCGTTTCTGGAAAGGGTGGTGACCACGGCGGACTGGGTGTTAGGCTCCCGGCGCAGGTTCACGCCGCTGCCGGTGACCCGGCCGTTCCAGCCGACAGGGTCTTCAGAACCGTAAATCAGCTCGTAGGTGCTGTCCTTGCCGCTGTACTTGGTGCGCAGGTAGGCCGCCACCTGAGAGGCGGAGGCATACTCGCTGCTCAGGATGGATTCGTCCACCTTGCTGAAGGGGCCGCCGTCGGATTCCCGGGCGTAGCCGTCAATGTCGATAGCGTAGCCGTCTATCGTGGTGTCGGCGTCATATTCGTAGTTAGTGTAGTGGACCATTTTGCCGTCCAGAACATACCAGCCGTTGACGGGATATTTCATGCCGTTGTCAAACACGTGCCAGGCGTTCCAATTACGGTCGTTGCCGATCACGATTTCCCGGCGCATGTTGTAGGTGTAGTCGCTGTTGTCGGCGGCCTCGTTGCCGCCGATATAGATGCCGATGTGGCCGTAAATACCTGTGCCGGGGTCCCGGTAATCGGGCATGGTCAGCACCAGGCCGTGAATGTTGGGCAGGCCCTCGCTGAGGTTGTTAGAGAACACGCAGTTGCGCTCCACCTGACTGGTGGCGCCGCCCGCGCAGCTGCCCAGCGCCTTCATGTCGGAAAAGTAGGCGTAGATCAGTCCGGCGCAGTCGGAAGCCCGGGTGGTCTTCCCGTTGTCCAGGGTTACGGTGCCGCCCTTGGCGCCGCTCTGATATCTCCAGCCGTCCCGGTGGGCTTTGATGCCGTGAGCGGCCAGCCCCAGGGAGGTGGGTCCCTCGGCGGCGGAAGCGGAAAGGGCGGGCAGGGCCAGGGCCGCCGCGCAGACCGTTATGGCGGTCAGCAGGCAGAGCAGCCGTTTCCTTTTCGTAGTTGCGAATCTCATGGGTGATCCCTCACATTTCTAATGGAATAAATAAAAAGCGCAGCCTTTTTGCGAAGCGGGCCGTCTGCCCGCTAAAGGTTACAAATTGGTAACAGTTTATCACGTTTTTCATAGATTTGCAAGCCGGAAGGAAAGAATTTACAGTTTTCCCTCTTTTCCGCGGCCCGTCCCACCCCGAAAACGCCAGCGATTCCGCGGAATTTGCTGGGCCTGGAAATGTTTCCCGGCTTCCGCGAGGGTTGACAGGGAAGAAGACTTAGCTGTATAATAACCAATTAGTATAGAAAGGGCAAAATCCGCCTTTTCACGAAAGGATGATCTCAAGATGACACGAACCGTAAAGTCCCTGCTCAGCCTGCTCCTGGCCCTTATGCTGGTGATGGGCGCACTGCCCTTCAGCGCGGCCGCGGCCGAAGTGGAGGAACGCTCTCCCGTACTGCTGACTGAAGAAAACGTGCGAGACGAAAATTTCAGCAACGAGCTTGTTTACGCGGCGCAGAGCACTTCGGCGAAGGACATGTACAGCCAGCTGACCCAGCGCCAGAAGGCCTGCTATGACGCCGTCAACGGGCTTACGATTGACCAGATCATAAAGGGCGAGGAAGATGTCAGGGGAGACCGTGTCTATCGCGAGACAAAGCACGAAATTTCCGGCATTACGGGTCAGACCCTTTCCGGCACCCTCCAGAACGGCAAGCTGGTGCTCAACTCCAGCTCTGCCGCAAGGGAGAAAGGCATTTACACCGATCTTTTCGCCGCGATCGTAGCCCTGCGCCATGATCATCCCGAGTACCTTTGGCTGCGCTCTGTGACCTATGGCTATTACTCGGTGCGTGAGGGCAGCACCAAGCGGATCACTTCCGCGATCATCTCTTTCTACCTGAACTGGGACGGCAGAGAGAAGGAGATGAACGCGACCGTGATGAACAACGCCCGTCAGGTCGCCAACCGGGCCAGTGCCCAGCCGGACACCTACAGCAAGCTGAAAGCGGTCCAGGATTACCTGATGGAGAACAATACCTATGGCCCGCTGGACGAATCCGGCAACGCCGTGTACGCGCTGTCTCACACTCCCTACAGCGCCCTGGTCAGCGGCGACGAGTACGAGCCTGTCTGCGACGGGTATGCCAAAGCTTTCAAGGTTATCTGCCGCCTGATGGACATTCCCTGCTTTACGGCTATCAGCGAAGGCCATATGTGGAACAATGTGCTGATGGACGATGGCAAATGGTACAACGTTGACGTCACCTGGGACGATGATGACGCAAATCCCGCTTACGATTATTTCCTGGTGGGTTCCCAAACCCCAATCCGGGATACGCCTTTCTGCCAGCAGACGTCCCATATCGAAGTAAATCCCTTCCTCGACGCGATGGGCGACAGCACTTCTTTCGATCCCAGCTCTGTAGCCCTCCGTTTCCCTGTCAAGAACGAGACGGCTTACGAGTATCTGGGCCACGATTATCCCTCGGAAGATCCCAATCCCGGCACGCCCTCCTTTAAGGACGTGCCCCAGAATTCCTACTTCTATGACGCCGTGGAGTGGGCTGTGGAGAACAACGTTACCACCGGCACCAGCGCCACCACTTTCACCCCCGGCAGAAGCTGCACCCGCGCCCAGGCGGTCACCTTCCTGTGGCGTGCCGCCGGTTCTCCGGCCCCCACCAGCACCAGCGTGCCCTTTACCGACGTGGGTGACGATTTTTACCGGGACGCTGTCCTGTGGGCCGTGGAGAACGGAATCACCACCGGCACCAGCGCTACCACCTTCAGCCCCAATAAGACCTGCGACCGGGGGCAGATCGTGTCGTTCTTGTGGCGGTCCGCCGGTTCTCCGGCAGCCGGAAGCAGCTCCATGCCCTTTACCGACGTAAAGGAGGACAGCTACTTCCGTGGTGCTGTCCAGTGGGCTGTGGAAAACGATATCACCGCCGGTGTCAGCGCCACCGCCTTTGCCCCCGCCCAGTCCTGCAGCCGCGGGCAGATCGTCACCTTCCTGTACCGCCATCTGGGCCAGTAATTCCCGCAGCACTTTCAGCCGTTCCCCAAGGGGGCTCGTCTTTGGCGTTCCAGATTGCCGGAGCCACGCTTCCCGGGAACGGCTTTTCTATATTTTTTCATGTTTTTTGTTGACAAAACGCCCTGGAGGGAAGATAATAAAAATTCAGGAAATCCGCCGGGTTCCCCGGAAACCATACAGGAGGGAAATGCAGTGAGCACAGAGCTTGCAAAGGCTTACGAGCCGAAAGAAGTGGAAAAGCGAATCTACGATTTCTGGATGAAGGGCGGCTGGTTCCATGCCGAACCTGATCCCGACAAGAAGCCCTACACCATCGTCATGCCTCCGCCCAACATCACCGGCCAGCTCCACGTGGGCCACGCTATGGACACCACCATGCCCGATATCCTGATCCGCTGGCGCAGAATGCAGGGGTATTCCGCCCTGTGGCTGCCAGGCACCGATCACGCCTCCATCGCCACAGAGGCGAAGCTCGTGGACGCCATGAAGGAGGAGGGCCTTACCAAAGAGGACCTGGGCCGGGAAAAATTCCTGGAGCGCGCCTGGGCCTGGAGAGAAAAGTACGGCAGCCGCATTGTGGAGCAGCAAAAGCTTCTGGGCCTTTCCTGCGACTGGGAGCGTTCCCGTTTCACCATGGACGAGGGCCTTTCCAAAGCGGTGCGCCACGTGTTTGTAAAGCTTTATGAAAAGGGCCTCATCTACCGGGGTGAGCGCATGATCAACTGGTGCCCTCACTGCAAGACGGCCCTTTCCGATATCGAGGTGGTCTTCGAGGAGCAGCACGGCTCTTTCTGGCACCTGCGCTATCCCTTGGCGGACGGCTCCGGCTTTATTGAGCTTGCCACCACCCGCCCCGAAACCATGCTGGGCGATACTGCCGTGGCAGTCCACCCGGACGATGAGCGCTATAAGGGCCTTGTGGGCAAAAGCGTAATTCTGCCTCTCGTCAACAAGGAGATCCCCATTATCGCTGACGAATATGTAGAGATGGATTTCGGTACCGGCGTGGTGAAGATCACCCCGGCCCACGACCCCAACGACTTCGAGGTGGGCAAGCGCCACGATCTGCCCATCATCAACGTGATGAACGAGGACGGCTCCATCAACGAAAACGGCGGAAAGTATGCCGGAATGTCCGGCCTGGAAGCCAGGAAGCAGATCGTCAAGGACCTGGAGGAGGGCGGCTATCTCATCAAGGTGGAGCCTCTGACCCACAATGTGGGCGCCTGCCAGCGCTGCCACACCGTGGCGGAGCCCAGGATCTCCACCCAGTGGTTCGTCAAAATGGAGCCCCTTGCCAAACCCGCCATCGACGCCGTGCGAAACGGGAAGATCCAGTTTATCCCGGAGGACCGGGCCACGAAGGTGTACTATAACTGGATGGAAAATATCAAGGACTGGTGCATTTCCCGTCAGCTTTGGTGGGGGC
>CAZBDS010000104.1:0-6017 GCA_964490735.1 uncultured Acutalibacter sp.
TCGTGAACGTGTCCGCCAAGGACCTGGGCACCGGCAAGGAGCAGCACATCACCATTTCTTCCAGCTCCAATATGAGCAAGGAGGACATCGACGCCGCCGTAAAGGCCGCCGAGCAGTTCGCCGAGGAAGACAAGAAGCGCCGGGAGGAAGTGGATACCAAGAACAACGCCGAGAACCTGTGCTACCAGGCTGAAAAGCTGGTCAGCGACAGCGGCGATAAGCTCCAGGAGGCCGACAAGACCGAGATCAACAACAAGGTGGCCGCTCTGCGCGGCACCCTGCAGAACGGCACGGTGGACGCCATCAAGGCCGGCATGGACGACCTGCAGAAGGCCATCTACGCCGTCAGTGAGAAGCTCTATCAGCAGGCCAATCCCAACGGCGGCAACCCCGGAAATCCCGGCGGTCCTGTGCCTCCCCAGGACGGCGGCGCGGGCCCGGAGGTCTACGACGCGGACTACAAAGACGTAGAGTAAGATTTACGCCGCGGTAAATGACAGAATCGCAGCTTGCCTTCAGCCGTTAGAAAGCAGATTCTAACGGCTGAAAGCGGCTGATATGACCAATTAGAGGGGGAATGCTTGTGGCGGACAAACGGGATTATTACGAGGTTTTAGGCGTTCAAAAGGGCGCGTCCGAAGACGAGATCAAAAAGGCCTATCGGGGCCTGGCAAAAAAGTACCATCCCGACTTAAACCCCGGAGACAAGAACGCCGAAGCCAAGTTTAAAGAGGTCAACGAAGCTTACGAAGTGCTTTCAGACAGCGACAAGCGGGCCCGTTACGACCAGTTCGGCCATGCGGGCGTAGACCCCAATTTCGGCGGCGGAGCCGGAGGCGGCAGTCCCTTTACGGGCGGCTTTGACTTCACCGATATCTTCGACAGCTTTTTTGGCGGTTTCGGCGGCAGCGGGCGCAGGGCCAATCCCAATGCGCCCAGGCCCGGCGGAGATGTGCAGGCCAATCTGGCTATCTCCTTTGAGGAAGCGGCCAAGGGCTGTACCAAAACCGTCAATTACCAGCAGATCGAGACCTGTGAAGACTGTCACGGCACCGGCGCGGCGGCCGGCACCTCTCCCACAACTTGTTCCAATTGTCATGGCACGGGTCAGGTCCGCATCAGCCAGCGGACGCCCTTCGGGGTGGTGCAGTCCACCCAGACCTGCGACCGCTGCCACGGTACCGGAAAAATCATCGAAAGCCCCTGCAAGACCTGTGACGGCAAGGGAAAGGTCCGCCGGAAAAAGACCCTGGAGGTCACGATTCCCGCCGGTATCGACGACGAGCAGATCTTAAATGTCAGCGGCAAGGGAAACGCCGGCTCTAACGGCGGCCCTCCCGGAGATTTGCACGTGTACATTTCCGTCCGGCCCCATCCCATCTTTGAGCGCCGGGGCACCGATGTTTGGTGTGAAATGCCCGTCACCTTTACCCAGGCGGCCCTGGGCGCGGACGTGGAAGTGCCCACCCTGGACGGCAAGGTCAGCTATCATGTTCACGAGGGCACCCAGCCCGGCGACGTGTTCCGCCTGAAGGGCAGGGGGATCCAAAGCCTGCACGGCCGGGGCAGGGGAGACCAGTATGTACAGGTCACCGTAGAGGTGCCGAAGAACCTGTCCGAGAAGCAGAAGGAGCTTCTCCGGCAGCTGGATTCCGACACCGGCGACAAAAACTATCAGAAGCGCAAAAGCTTCTTTTCCAAGTTCAAGGATATGTTCGGCGAATGACTGTAAGAAAGGCTTCCTTTGCTCCCGATGAGGCAGGGAAGCCTTTTGTGCGCCCTTTTGTAAAATATGGTCCGAAGTGAAGGGCTCCGTGTTGCTTTTACAGGCAAACTCTGGTATAATAGTTGAAAAATCAACTATCAAATCTGATGTCCAGGAGTGAAAAGGGTTGCATTTCGTCAATGTGAAAAAGATCTGCAAGGGCATGGAGACCGGGGAGATCCCCCCGGAAAAGCGGATTGTAAAAGATGTGCTGAACGTGGCCTGGCCCTCGGTGCTGGAATCGTTTTTTGTCAATCTGGCCGGTACGGTGGACACCATTATGGTGGGGACCGTCGGTTCCCACGCCATTGCCGCGGTGGGCCTGACTATTCAGCCCAAATTTCTGGGGCTGGCCCTGTTCCTTTCCCTGAACGTGGCGGTGTCCGCCATTGTGGCACGGCGAAAGGGCGAGGGCGACCGGGAAAGCGCCAACCGGGTGGTGCGAATGTTGCTACTCGGTACCATCGGGCTCACCCTGTTACTCAGCGCGGCTTTTATCCTGCTGGCCGATCCCCTGATCCGCCTGATGGGTTCGAAGCCCGACACCCATGAATACGCGGTGGAATACCTGCGCATTATCATGGGCGGCCTGGTGTTTTCCACCGTTTCCCTGGTGCTCAACGCCGCTCAGCGGGGCGCGGGGAACACCCGCATCGCCATGACTACCAACCTGATCTCCAACACGGTCAACGTGGTGTTCAACTACCTGCTTATCGGCGGCAAATTTGGCTTCCCCGCTCTGGGGATCCGGGGGGCCGCCATCGCTACGGTACTGGGCACGGTCTGTGCCTGCGCCCTCAGTATCCGCTCGGTCCTTCACAAGGACGGCTTTGTGTATCTGGGGGCGGTGAAGGGCTGGCTGGCGGACAAGGCCAATATCCGTTCCCTGCTGAACGTGGGTTCCAGTGCTTTTGTAGAGCAGATCTGTCTGCGTGTCGGTTTTCTGCTGTTTTCCATGACCGTGGCGTATCTGGGCACCACGGAGCTGGCGGCCCATCAGATCGGCAGCAATATGATGAGCATGTCCTTTTCTATCGGCGACGGCTTTTCCGTGGCCTCCGTTACACTGATCGGTCAAAGCCTGGGACGAAAGCGGCCGGATATGGCGAAGATCTACGGCAGCGTCTGCCAGAAATGCGGCCTGGTCTGTGCTTTTTTCATCGCGCTAATCTATTTTTTCTTCGGAAAGAACATCTTTGCCCTCTACACAGAAGACCAGGTTATTTTGGAGTACGGCGTCACCATTATGCGGATCCTGAGCATTATGCTGTTCTTCCAGATCGAGCAGGTGGTACAGTTCGGCTGCCTGCGAGGGGCGGGGGATACCCGGTTTACCGCCCTTGTGTCCCTGATCAGTGTGGCCTGTATCCGTCCGGGCTTAAGCTGGCTTTTGTGCTATCCTCTGGGGCTTGGCCTGCTGGGCGCGTGGCTGGGGACCTTCGGCGACCAGCTGGTGCGTTTTACCATGTCTTTTATCCGCTTCCGGAAGGGCCGCTGGACCCAGCTCAAATTGTGATTTTCGGTTCTTTTCCCGTCGAAAACAGTTGACTTTGCCGGTTTAAAGTGCTATACTACATAACCGTATTCGGGATTGCCGGGTGCGGTTATTCATTTCATACATACAAGGAGAATCATCATGAAAAAGAGAATCGTCGCATTGTTCTGCGCTTTTGCGCTGCTGCTTACCCTTGCCGCCTGCGGCACGCCTTCTTCCGGCGACGGCAAGAAGAGCGGCGGGCCTTACAAGGTGGGCATTTGTCAGCTGGTTACCCACGACGCTCTGGACGCCGCCACCAAGGGCTTTAAAGATGCTCTGGTAGAGGAGCTGGGCGAAGAAAACGTGGTTTTTGACGAGCAGAACGCCGCCAATGACACCAATACCTGCGCCACCATCGTCAACGCCTTTGTTTCCGACGGCGTGGATCTGATCATGGCAAACGCCACGCCTTCTCTGCAGGCTGCGGCCGCTGCCACCGATAAGATCCCGATCCTGGGCACCTCTGTCACCGAGTACGGTGTGGCCCTGGGCATTGAGAACTTCTCCGGCACCGTGGGCGGCAACATTTCCGGTACTTCCGACCTGGCCCCTCTGGACCAGCAGGCCGAAATGCTGCACACCTGGTTCCCCGACGCTAAGAACGTGGGCCTGTTCTACTGCTCTGCCGAACCCAACAGCAAGTATCAGGTCGATACCGTTCAGGCAGCTTTGGAAAAGCTGGGCTACACCTGCGCCCAGTATCCCTTTACCGATTCCAACGACGCTTCCGCCGTGGCCCAGTCCGCCGTTGACGCCAGCGACGTACTGTACGTTCCCACCGATAACACCGCTGCCTCCAACACCGGCATTCTGGACAGTGTGGCCAGGGGCGGTTCCAAGAAGGTGCCCATCATCTGCGGCGAGGAAGGGCTTTGTGCCGGTTGCGGCGTTGCCACGTTGTCCATCAGCTACTACGACTTGGGTGTTGCCACCGGCAAGATGGCTGCCAAGATCCTGAAGGGCGAGGCCAAAATTTCCGAAATGCCCATCGAATACGCGGCCAATTTCACGCCCAAGTACAATGAGGCTATCTGTAACGACCTTGGCCTGACGCCTCCCGAGGGCTATGAGGCGATTGAGATCCAGCCCGCCGAGTAAAACTAATTTGTGAAGCGGCGTGAAAAGGTCTTCCTTTTCACGCTGTTTTTTGCTATACTGTATTTGTTTTTGAGTTTTCGGGTTGACCGATCTTTTTGGAGGAATAGACATGGGTAGTTTTCTCAACGCCCTGCCGGGCGCAGTGTCCCAGGGGTTGATCTGGGGCGTGATGGCCATTGGCGTGTATATCACCTACAAGCTGCTGGACATTGCCGATTTGACAGTGGACGGCTCGTTTTGCACCGGCGGCGCGGTCTGCGTCATGCTGATCACCGCCGGCTGGAATATTTGGCTTGCCATGCTCTGCGGTTTTATCGCCGGGCTGCTGGCCGGGCTTGTGACCGGCGTTTTTCACACTCTTTGCGGGATTCCCGCGATTCTGTCCGGCATTCTGACCCAGCTGGCCCTGTGGTCCGTCAACTTGGCTATTATGGGAATGAAGTCCAACCAGTCGCTGAATGTGACCAATTATGACCTGCTGGTGTCTCTGCGCTACCTGCAGGACGTGGGCACCGGAGCCCGGCCTTTCTGGCAGCATCCCATTTTTGTGACGGGCCTTTTTACCCTGGTGATCATTGCGGTTCTGTACTGGTTTTTTGGGACCGAGCTGGGCGCGTCCCTGCGGGCTACGGGCTCCAACGGCAATATGGCTAGGGCCCAGGGGATCAACACCAGCCTGAACCAGGTGCTGGGCCTGATGCTTTCCAATGGCCTGGTGGCTCTTTCGGGGGCGCTGCTGTCCCAGTATCAAAGCTTTGCCGACATCAATATGGGCCGGGGCGCTATCGTCATCGGCCTGGCCGCCGTCATCATCGGGGAAGTGGTCTTCGGCAGGATTTTCCGCAATTTTGCTTTGAAGCTGTTGGCTGTTTCCGTCGGTTCCATCATCTATTATGTGGTGATCCAGGCAGTGGTCAGCCTCAGCAACATCAACACCAACTACTTAAAGTTAATTTCCGCGCTGATCGTCGCCGTATTCCTGGCGATCCCCTATTGGAAGACTTCCCTTCGCCAGCGCATCGGCCAAAAGGGAATGGCTTCTGCCGGAAAGGAGGCTGACGGCAATGCTTGAGCTCAACCACATTTCCAAGACTTTTAATCCAGGCACGGTCAATGAGAAAAAGGCCTTGAACGATCTTTCCCTCACGCTGAAGGACGGAGAGTTTGTCACCGTGATCGGAGGCAACGGCGCCGGAAAGAGCACTATGCTCAACGCCGTGGCTGGCGTGTACCGCGTAGATTCCGGCTCCATTGTCATCGATGGGACCGATGTGACAGGCCTTTCTGAACACAAGCGGGCCAAGTATATCGGCCGGGTCTTTCAGGACCCCATGATGGGCACCGCGGCCACTATGCAGATCGAAGAAAATTTGGCGCTGGCTGCCCGCCGGGGCAAGGGACGCTCCCTTCGTTCCGGCATTACCAAAGAGGAGCGGGAGCGATATCGGGAGCTTCTTGCCACCCTGAACCTGGGGCTGGAAGACCGATTGACCTCCAAGGTCGGGCTGTTGTCCGGCGGCCAGCGGCAGGCCCTCACCCTGCTGATGGCCACGCTGCAAAAGCCCCGGCTGCTGCTGCTGGACGAGCACACCGCCGCCCTGGATCCCAAGACGGCGG
>CAZBDS010000105.1:0-5939 GCA_964490735.1 uncultured Acutalibacter sp.
TGCTGGAGGACAACGACGACGTGCAGAACGTCTGGCACAACTGGGACGCCCCCGAGGACGAGGACGAGGAATAAGCGAAAACGCCTTTTCGGCCTTGCAGACCGAAAAGGCGTTTTTGAAATGCGGAGCCGGGCCAGGCCCGGGGAAAACGGAGGGACGCGGAATGAGACATTTGATAGACCCGCTGGACTTTACCAGGGAGGAGACGGACCGGCTTTTGGCGCTGGCCGAGGACATCATCGCCCGGCCGGAAGCATACGCTCATAAGTGCGACGGCAAGGTGCTGGCCACGCTGTTTTACGAGCCCAGCACCCGTACGCGCCTAAGCTTCGAGTCCGCCATGCTGCGGCTGGGCGGCAAGGTCCTGGGTTTTTCCTCGGCAGACAGCAGCTCCGCCGCCAAGGGGGAAAGTGTGGCTGACACCATTCGGGTGATTTCCGGTTACGCCGACGTGGCCGCTATGCGCCACTTTAAGGAGGGCGCGCCCCTGGTGGCGTCCCGGCATTCGGGAATCCCCCTGATCAACGCGGGGGACGGGGGCCATCAGCACCCCACCCAGACCCTTACCGACCTGCTGACGATTCTCCGGAGCAGGGGAAAGATCGGCGGGGCAACGGTAGGTATGTGCGGGGACCTGAAATTCGGCCGCACCGTCCATTCCCTCATTCAGTCCCTGGTGCGGTATGAGGACGTGCGCTTCGTCTTTATTTCCCCGGAGGAGCTTCGGCTGCCGGGCTACATACGCAAGGAAGTTATCGAGCCCTCGGGCCACAGCTGGAAAGAGGTCCGGACCATGGAAGAGGTTATGGGAGAGCTGGATATTCTCTACATGACCCGGGTCCAGCGGGAGCGTTTTTTCAGCGAGGAGGAGTACCTGCGGCTGAAGGATTCCTTTATCCTCACCCCGGAGAAGCTGGCCCTGGGCAAAAAGGACCTGGCAGTGCTGCACCCCCTGCCCCGGGTCAACGAGATCTCCCCCGCGGTGGACGAAGATCCCCGGGCCATGTATTTTGAGCAGGCGCGAAACGGCGTGTTCGTCCGCATGGCGCTGATCCTGAGCCTGCTGGGCCTGGCTCCCGATGTGCTGGCCTCGGAGGCCCCTGCTCGGAACCGGGAACTGCGGGACGATCTGACCTGCGGGAATCCCCGGTGCGTTACCCACACCGAGCCGGTGGAGCAGAGCTTCTACCTCTGCGAAGACGGGACCGGACGCTACCGCTGCCGGTACTGCGAACAGGAATATAGGTAACGCACTTGAAAATCGGCAACTGCCGATTTTCAAGCAGGGCAGTGCGGTCATACCCGCACTGCCGGGTTCAAAACAGGCTTTGCCTTTTTTGAACTGCGTTAACTATACAAGAGCTAGGAGGGCGCTTATGTACGGGGCGATCCTGGGGGATATTGCTGGTTCCCGCTTTGAATTCAGCCGTCCCCAGAATTTTGACTGGAAGACGGTGGATCTGTTCGGCGGCATGAGTACCTTTACCGACGATACGGTGCTCACCATCGCCACCAAATACGCGGTGCTGAAAGGTTTACCCTACGCCAAGGCTTACGGCATGTTCGGCAGGAAGTATTCCCGGGTGGGCTACGGCAACATGTTTTTGCAGTGGCTCTTTGCCCATTCCGAAAAAGGCTATAACAGCTATGGCAACGGCTCGGCCATGCGGGTAAGCTTTATCGGGGAATTTTTCCCTACCCTGGAGCAGGTGGAGGAAGAGGCGGAGAGAAGCTCGTTGTGCACCCACAACCACCCCGAGGGAGTCAAAGCTGCCCGTGCCACCGCCGCCGCAGTGTTCCTGGCCCGAACCGGCAGCTCCAAGCAGGAGATCGCGGCCTATCTTCACAGGACCTGCGGGTACGAGATCCACAAGCCTTTGCTGCTTTACCGGCCTTTCGGAAAATTTGACGTTACTGCCGCGGGCACCATGCCCCTGGCCCTTCGCTGCTTTTTGGAGTCTGACGACTGGGAGAGCTGTATCCGCAACGTGTTCAGCGTGAAGTGTGACACCGACACGGTGGCCTGCATTGCCGGGGGCATTGCCGATGCCTTTTACGGCGGCACCGGCCTGCCGGAGGACCAGCTGCTGCGGCGGTTTTTGATTAAGCCCAACGAACGGGGCGAGTTTGACACATTCCTGTATGACTGGGCCGTGAAGGCCCCGGTTGCCGAGAAAAAGGAAGAGGAGGAGGATCCCATATGATCGTGGAAACATATCAGTCCAAGCTGGTGCAGAAGGCTTTGGAATCGGGAGAGGTCTACCGGGCCCTGCCCAACCTTTCTTTGCGAAACGAGTATAACGCGCTTATTGACATGCTGGGCCTTTCCTGCGAATGTCCGGTGTTCGGCGTGGTGAAGGGGAAGAAGCAGAACACAGGCGGAAAGGTGTCCGGCTCTGTCCGGTTTACGCTGGACGTGCCCGAGGGCAGCTATTGGCTGACCGAATATGCCCAGTGGGCCGACTTTATTTACAATTTCCGGAACACCAAGCCTGGGAACTACAAGGTCCTGCAGCCGGACTGTGAGGAGATGACTATTCGGCAGTACAACGAGCTGCTGGAGAATCTGAAGACCCAGAAGCCCTTGGCCCAGTACGAGTGCCCTCAGGTGGTGCTGGAAAAGCTGGATCCCGCCTGGATCATGGAGACCAAAGTGATGGAAGAAGGCGGCCTGATCAGCGGGCTGTTCAAACGATAAAAAGGTTCCGGAAAACACAGGGAAAAGGCTCTGCCGGGGCAAGGCGCTTCCGGCGGGCCGGCAGTGAGGAGTGTTTTTTATGATGATCGGCAAGTATATCCTGTCCATTGACCAGGGCACCACCAGCTCCAGGGCCGTGCTGTTCGATTCCTTTGGCGGTGTGGCCGGCATGGGGCAGAAGGAGTTTACCCAGATCTATCCCCAGCCGGGCTATGTGGAGCACGACGCGGTAGAGATTTTGCAGACCACGCTGTTTGCCATGCGCCAGGCGGTGGCCCAGGCGGGTGTGACCGCGGGGGACATTGCGGCCATCAGCATCACCAACCAAAGGGAAACCACCGTGGCCTGGGACGCGGTAACCGGCATTCCCGTCTGTAACGCCATTGTCTGGCAGTGCAGGCGCACCGCTCCCGAATGTGAGCGCCTGAAGGCCGCCGGTATGGAAAAATACATCAAGGACACTACGGGGCTTATCGTAGACCCCTATTTCGCCGGGACAAAAATGAAATGGATTTTGGAGAATGTGCCTGCCGCCCGGGAGCTGGCAAAAAAAGAGCGGCTCCGGTTCGGCACCATCGACACGTGGCTGGCCTATTCCCTGACGGACGGCGGGGCCTATGTCACCGACGTTTCCAACGCCTCCCGCACCATGCTGTTTGACATTCACAAGCTCCGGTGGGACGAGACCATGCTGGAGGAGCTGGGCATACCCCGCAGCGCTCTGCCCCGGGTGGCGGAATCCGGAGAAATTGTGGGCATGTGTAGCCCGGAGATCCTGGGGGAGGAGATCCCCATCGCGGGCATGGCGGGGGATCAGCACGCCGCCCTGTTCGGCCAGTGCTGCTTTGCGATGGGCATGGCCAAGAACACCTATGGTACTGGCTGCTTTGTGCTGATGAATACCGGTTCCAAGCCGGTGGATTCCCAGCACGGCCTGCTGACCACCATCGCCTGGAAGATCGGCGGCAAGGTGACTTACGCCCTGGAGGGCAGCGCCTTCAACGCGGGCAGCGCCATTCAGTGGCTGCGGGACGAGATGGAGATCATCAAGACGCCCCAGGAGGCCGACCTGCTGGCCGAAACCGTGGAGGACACGGGAGGGGTTTCCTTTGTGCCCGCCTTTACGGGACTGGGCGCGCCTTATTGGGACATGTACGCCCGGGGCGCCCTGCTGGGCGTGACCCGGGGCACCAAGCGGGCCCATCTGTGCCGGGCTGTGCTGGAAAGCATCGCCCTGGAAAGCTACGACCTGGTGAAGACCATGGAAAAGGAATCGGGTACCTGCATTACGGAGCTTCGGGTGGACGGGGGCGCTTCCCGCAGCCGGTTCCTGATGCAGTATCAGGCGGATATCCTGGACAGCCGGGTCTGCCGGCCCCAGTGCCTGGAAACCACCGCCCTGGGCTCGGCCATGATGGCTGGTCTGACGGTGGGTGTGTGGGAAACCATGGAGGAGCTTTCTTCCATCTGGAAAAAAAGCGCCGCCTTCGAACCGGAATACGATCCCGCCCGCAGGGAGGCGGACGTGGCCCGCTGGCACCGGGCGGTGCAGTGCAGCATGGGCTGGACAAAATGAAAAGTTCCCGGTTGTGATTTGAAAAGGAGGAAATACTAAAATGCAGCCGACCAAAAAGCTGCCTCTCTTTATTGTGGCAGGAGCGTCCTGCGTGGGAAAATCCGCCTTGTGCGAGGCTCTTTTCCGGCGGGAAGAGGACTATATCGTATTGGAAGGCGACCTTTTGTGGGACGACCGCTACAACACGCCGGAGGATCACTACAGTGAGTACCGCAGCCTGTGGCTGAACCTCTGCGCCAACGTGTCCCAGATTGGGAAGCCGGTGGTGCTCTGCGGCTGCGGCATGCCGGAGGAATTTGAGACGCGGCCGGAGCGGCAGCTCTTTTCGGAGATCCACTATCTTGCCGTAGTCTGCGGGGAAGAATGCCTGCGGGAAAGAATGGAGCAGGGCAGGGGAGTGACCGATCCGGGCTGGATCGAATCCTCCCTGCACTTTAACAGATGGCTTCGGGAGAACGCCGGGACCACGTCCCCGCCCATGGAATTGATCGACACAACGGATATGACAATCGGCGAGGCGGCGGAAAAAGCGGACCGGTGGATCCGTGCCAAGATGGAACAGGACATGTCACACTGACCGGGAAAGCGGTGATACGATGAAGGAAAAGAACAGGCGTCCGGGCGCGGGAGCGGGACGGAAAGCTTCCCCGAAAAAGGTAAACCGGAAGGGCTTTCCTGCAAGCAGGCTGCTGCTGGCGGTGGTGACCCTCTGCAACCTGCTGCTTACCCTGGCCCTCTGGGTGCTGAACCGGCGGGACGTGGTGCACGCCATTGAGACGGACGAAGGGGTAAAGCTGCTGCTCACCCGGGAAAAAGAGACGAAAAGCTGATTTTTGCTTGACTTTTCCTGACCCCTTGTGCTATGATATACAAGCCGCTTATTGTGGGCAGCGGGGATATTGCGTTTTTTTAGGAAAAACGCGGTCCGCGCGCAAGTGAGGAAGACCTCCGCCCAACTGTAGCGAGATTTTAGAAAAGGCAGGCAAAAGAATGTTTGCAGTCATTGAGACCGGCGGAAAGCAGTACAAAGTCCAGTACGGCGACGAGATCTTCGTGGAAAAGCTGAACGCCGCCGACGGCGAGACCGTGGAATTCCCCGTGGTCGCCATCGTGGGCGAAGGCGAGACCAAGATCGGCACCCCTTATGTGGAGGGCGCCGTCGTTACCGGCAAGGTGGTCAAGTCCGGCAAGGCCAAGAAGATCACCGTATTTACCTACAAGTCCAAGAAAAACGTAAAGCGCAAGATGGGCCATCGTCAGCCCTACACCAAGGTGCAGATCGAGACCGTAAAGGCGTAAGATGATCGCAGTCGGATTTTTGACGTCCCGGCTTGGCGGGGTCGTGGGAGTTACGATCCAGGGCCATTCGGCTCTGGGGGAGAGCGGCAGCGATATTCTGTGCGCCGCCGTTTCTTCCGCCGCGTTTCTCACGGTGAACACCATCACCGACATTCTCCACGTAACGCCATTGGCGCTGCGGGTGGAGGAAGGGGACCTGTATCTCCGGATCGAGCAGAAGGACGAGCCGGCCTGCCGGGATCTTCTCGATGGGCTGAAGCTCCACCTGAGCAATTTGGAGGAGCAATATCCGGAAAACCTGCGGGTAAGCTATATCGAAATTTGAGCATGGGGAGTTTTTACTTTTTCTCGACGCGGACGATCAAT
>CAZBDS010000106.1:0-5892 GCA_964490735.1 uncultured Acutalibacter sp.
TCTGCGCCCAGGTCCCGGGCAAAGTCCAGCTCCACAGGGATCACCTGGCGGGCAGACTGAGCAGCCTCGGGCTCCGTTTCCATTTCAATCTCGGATTCTACTTCTGCTTCCTGTTCGGGTGCTTCCTCCAAGGGCATAGCAAAAAATTCCTCCACGGGAATCACGTCGTCGGGCAGGTCGTTTTCCCGGGCAGGGGCCTTTTCAGGGACAACCTCTTTTTCCGGAACTGATGGGGCTTTTTCCGCAGGGGCCTGCTCTTCGGAGGTCAAAGTCTCAGAAGCCAGGAAATTGCCGTGCTCGTCGATGAGCCGGCCGTCCCGGATATGCAGGGTCCGCTGGGCGTGGGCGGCGATCTCAGGCTCGTGGGTGATCATGACAATGGTAACGCCCTCGTTGTTCAGCTTTTGAAAGATCTCCATGATCTGCTCGCCGGACTGAGTGTCCAGGGCGCCGGTGGGCTCGTCGGCCAGAAGGATCTTGGGGCTGTTTACAATGGCCCGGGCAATGGCGACCCGCTGGCACTGTCCGCCGGAAAGCTGGGTGGGCTTAAATTCTACACGGTCTCCCAGCCCTACGCGCTCCAGGGCCTTCTGGGCCATTTCCAGGCGCTCTTTCCGGTGGACGCCCGCATACAAAAGCGGCAGCGCCACGTTTTCGATCGCGGACTGCCTGGAAAGCAGATAAAAACTTTGAAATACAAAGCCGATGCTGCGCAGGCGCACCTCAGACATTTTGGTGTCGCTCTGCTGGGACAGGTCCTCGCCCTCCAGCAGGTAGGTGCCGGAGGTGGGAATGTCCAGACAGCCGATGATGTTCATCAGGGTGGTTTTGCCGGAGCCGGAAGGTCCCATAATGGCCACATATTCCCCCTCCGAAACGGAAAGGGAAACGTTCTTCAGCACCGGCACGTCCAGCTTGCCCTGCTGGTAGGTCTTAAAGATGTTTCGCAGTTCCAGGATCATTCCGCAAGGCCCTCCTCGTTTCCGGAGAGGTCCTCCGTCCAGCTGGCGGCAGTGTCGCCGCCGCCGTAAACGCCATCTTCACCGTAATTGCCGTCCTCGTAATAACTGTTGTCAGACGCGCCGGAATAAATGTCCCCGTCAAGGCCGTTGTTGATGGCGGGATCCATAGCGGGATCCATCATGCCGGGCTCGCCGGAGAAGCTGCCGGAGGAACCGCCGTTCATGTAGGCGTCCTGATAAGCGGCGTCCATGGTGGTGGGCATACCGGGCCGGAGCGTGTCGCTGGGGTAGGCGATGGAATCCGCCAGAGTGGCGCCGCTCTTAATCTCGTACATGTCGTTGTCGGAATCGTACTCACCCAGGATAATGCTGCGCTTTTCCAGCTTGTCCTTGTCGTTCTTCGCCCAGACAAAGCTGCCGTGCTCATCGTGATCCACGTACACGGCGGGCAGCCAGAGCCCGGATTTTTGGGAGGAATCCTCCTGGAAGAGCTCTATGTACACGTGCTGGCCCAGGATCAGCCCCTCCGGATTGTCCAGGACCACGTAGAAGTTGTATTTGGAGCTGCTTTCGCCGCTGTCCATGCCGGACCAGTAGACGCCGCTCATATTGTCGTTGGCGGCGGGCTCCCGGTCGATGGAATCCACCACGCCCTGCCAGGTCATCTCAGAGCTGACGCGGCTGTGAACGGTCACTGCTTGTCCCTCGGTAAGGGAGGAGATGTTCAGCTCGGAAACGGTGCCCTTCACCCGAAAATCTCCGGTGGAAAGAACGCTGATAAAGGGGGAAGGCCGGCCGGAGGAATCGGTGCCGGGGTTAAGGTTGACTTCCTTGACGGTTCCCTCCACCTCCGAGTGGACCTCCACGTTGGCGATGGATTCCTGCAGCTTGGTGATCTCGTCTTTCTTCAGGGTGCTTTCGTATTCCAGCTGCTCGACCTGCAGCTGCTTGTCCTGGATCTCCACGGTATAGGCGTACTGTTCGTCTTGGTCGGCCTTTCTCTTTTCGGCCTCCAGGTCGGTGATATTCTTCTTCAGAGTGGCGATTTGATTGGCATAGCCCTCCAGGGCGATGTTGGCCTGGCGCAGATTGATCTCCAGGTCGGCGTTGTCGTAGCGGAACAGCAGGTCGCCCACATGGACCTCGTCGCCTTCCTTTACCAGGACCTCGGCCACGGTTTTGCTTTCGTCCCGCTTGATTTCATAGGTCTCCTGGGGCTCTACCACGCCGGAGTACTTGGGGCTGGCCCCGGTATTCAGTCCCACAATGGAAGAGATGGGATTTACATAGACCGGCGGGGCGCCGGCGGCGCTGAGATAGTCTTTCAACCAGAAAAACCACACGCCGGCGGCGACGAGCAGCAGCGCGGCAACGCTGGCCAGGGCGATGATGAGAGGCTTCCATTTATTTTTCATAGCGAAACGGCTCCTTCGATCCGGAAAAGTCAAGGGTATCAATATACTGTACCATTATAGCGCATACGGCACAATATATCAACAGGATTTTCAAGAAATTTCATTTTTCACGGAAAATTTTACCCGCTTCGGGCCGGCGCTTCCGGACAAAGAAAAGCGCCCGGCCAAGGGGCCGGACGCAAACCGTGCTTTTGGCAAGGCGGTAAGATTTCCCGCGCAAAAGGGAAAAACGAAGATTCTCGGCAGCCGCCGTGTCAGTCCCAGGGGACATAGCCGCCGTTTCCATCGGGACACAGGGGATAACGGGAAATGTATTCCGAATCCCAGGAGAGGTCCAGCAGCTCCCACCGGGAGAGCTCTCTGGTCCAGGAGATCAGGCAGTCGTTGTAGTCCTGGTTGACCTCCGCCACCACCACGTAGTCGTCGGTCTTTTCCACCACCGTCATGGAGTGCTCGTACTCCTCCAGCCGGATATGGTCGCCGACCCGCAGCAGGTCGTAGTCGTAGTGTACATGCAGGGCCGGTTCTGTCCCGAAGACCTGGTCGCTCAGCAGGCTGGCAAAGCCCAGGCACTCGCAGAGGGTGCTGCTGTAAAACAGCTCCTCGGTTTTGCCGTTGTAAAAGTTGCAGTAATATTCCCCGTTTTCATAGTGGTCGCAGGGAATGTCGGTGACAATAAAGGGCGTTTCCTCTCCAAAGGGAAGATCCATTCCCATGTGGTTCCAATATTTTCCCTCGGGAAAGTCCTCTTGCAGCTGGGCAAAACGTTCCGCAGCGTATTCCGCAAACATGGACTGCGCGGCGGTTCCGCCGGTTTCGTCCAACCGGTGCAGCAGCTCTCCGTAGAGGTATCCCAGGGTGTCTTCCTTTTTCAAGACGGCTTCCGCGTCGTCGGAAATCAGGCAGTACCAGAGGGGATCTTCTGTGGCGATGACCCGAAGCTCCCGGCCGGCCAGAACGCTGTCCGCAACGGCGGAAGCCCCGTCGGGAGCACTGTACAGCGGGGCCTCGGCGGACAAGGCGGCCAGAGTCCAAGGCGCCTCGACTTCCTGCTTCTCGGCTTCGCTGTTTTCCGGCGAAGGGGAGGGAGAGGGAGGAGAAGGGACAGCTTTTACAGAGGGGGAGGGTTTTGTGCTGGCCTGGGGCAGCTCCGAAACGGACGAAGCCTGCGTGGAAGACTGGCAGGCAGACAGGGAAACCGAAAGGAAAAGAACGGCCAGCCAGGCAGTGGCCCTTTGTTTTGCGTTCACGGCTCAACTCTCCTTCCGAAAATTTTACTTGCACTGCAAGTGCATAAGTAAACGTGTTTTCAAGTCCCGCCCAGGGCGGGGCAAATAAACCAGGCGGCGATTTTTAGTGCGTTTACTATAGCATACGCCGTTTCGGTTTTGCAAGGCGATCCGACAGAAATTCACAAAATTCGACAAAATTTACATAAGTTGATTTTTTTGTGCTTCTCAAGTATACTATATAAAATGTGACAAAAGTGTGGCAGCTTCTTGAACAGGATCTAAAAATTGTGCAGGAAAGGCGGCAGAAAAGCTTGGCCAAGAAATATTACGCGGTGAAAAACGGAAAAGGCGGCGCCAGCGGGATCTTCCTCAGCTGGGAGGACTGCAAGGCCCAGATCGAGGGGGTCTCCGGCGCAACCTACAAGGGCTTTTCCACCATGGAGGAGGCAGAGGCTTTCCTAAGGGGGGAGGAAGCCTCCCCGGCAGAAAAAAAGAGCCGCAAAAAGCGGGAGGAGCCGCCCGCTCCCTTTAAGGAAGGGGTGGCGGTGGCCTATGTGGACGGCAGCTATCACGCCGGGACAAAGGAGTTTTCCGGCGGCGCGGTGCTGTTCTACGATGGGCAGCGCCGGGACTTTTCCCAGAAAAACGACGATCCCGGCATGGCGGAGATGCACAACGTGGCCGGGGAGATCATGGCCTCTGTGCTGGTGATCCGCTATTGCTTGGAGAACCGGATCCCCGCGGTGGAGATTTACCATGACTACCGGGGAGTGGGGAAGTGGGCCACCGGGGAATGGAAGGCGAATAAGCCCGGCACCCAGGCCTACGCGGCCTTCTGCGCAAAGGCCGCCCGGCAGATGGAGCTCCGCTTTATCGAGGTCCAGGGCCATTCCGGCGACTACTGGAACGACGAAGCCGACCGCCTGGCCAAGCAGGCCCTGGGAATCAGCTGACAAAAGGCCTCTCCCATATGGGAGAGGCCTTTCCGTTTTTTTTGTTATGCCTTTACCGCTTTTTCCAGGCGCTTTAAAGCTTCTTCCAGCACCCAGCGGGGGCAGGCCAGGTTGATGCGCTCGAAGCCCGCGCCCTCTTCGCCGAACACATAGCCCTCGTCTAGGAACAGGAAGGCCTTGTGGACCATCAAGTCCTCCAGCTCCTCTTTGGTTTTGCCCAAGGCAGTGCAGTCCAGCCACAGGAGGTAGGTGCCCTGCAGCTCCACAGGGCGGATCTCGGGAAGGTGTTCGCCCAGGAACTCCACGGCAAAGCGGTAATTTCCGGAAATGACCTGCAGCACCTCCTCCAGCCAGGGCCTGCACTGGGTATAGGCGATGCGGCAGGCCTCAAAGCCCAGGGCGCCGGGCTCGGAATAGCCCTGGGTCTTTTGGAAGGCCTCCCGGTCCTCCTTATTGGGAATGATAATATTAGAGGTCTGCATGGCCGCCAGGTTAAAGGTCTTGCTGGGGGCGGTGCAGACGATGACCTTGTCGCCGAAATCCCCGGCGGTGGAGAACACTGTGTGGGTGTGGCCGGGCATGATCAGGTCGAAATGGATCTCGTCGCTGATGACGCGCACGCCGTTTTTCAGGCAGATCTCGCCCACCCGGCGCAGCTCCTCCTTGGTCCAGACCCGGCCCACAGGGTTGTGGGGGCTGCAGAAGATCAGCATTTTGCTGTCGCTTTCCGCCGCCAGCTTTTCCAGCAGGTCAAAGTCGATGGAATAGGCGCGATTTTTGTAGAGCAGGGGGCAGCGCTTGATCATACAGCCGCCGTCCTTTATCGCCGAGTAGAAGGGATAGTACACGGGCGGCATAACGATGACGCCGTCTCCGGGCCGGCAGAAAGCCTTTACGGCGGTATGTAGGGCCGGCACCACGCCGGTGGTGCACACGATGCTTTCCGGGTCCACGTCCCAGTTGTGCCGGGCCTTCATCCAGCCGCAGACAGTTTCCAGGTATTCCCGGGTGGGACCGGTGTAGCCCAGAATATGGGTGTCAGTGTAGCGCTTTAATCCCTCGCCGATCTCGGGAGCGTTCTTAAATTCCATGTCAGCCACGGAAAAGGGCACGATCCCCTTCGGGAGATCCGGCACCTTTTCCCGCATGTCGTCCCACTTAAAGGACCCGCAGCCGGAGCGGTCAACAAGCGTTTCAAAGTCGTATTTCATCACAATTCCTCCTGCAAGATATTTTTAGGACGATGGCCTGTCATTTCTTCTTCGGCGCCTTTTTCGTGCCGTCGGCCGCCACGCCGGCCCGCTTGCAGAATTCCTTCATGCAGCACTTT
>CAZBDS010000107.1:0-5884 GCA_964490735.1 uncultured Acutalibacter sp.
CGGGCTTCTGGCCCGGGCCACCCCTCTCACGGGCCCGGAGGCTTCCGCGGCCCTTTCCTTTCTGCTGGAAGTCACCCGGGGCGTAGGCGCCGCCGCGGACTTTCAGGTGGGCCCGGCCTTTTTTGCCTTTGGTCTGGCCTTTGGGGGCCTGTGCGTCCATTTGCAGCTTTTTTCCTTTTTCAAAAAATTTCCCGTGAAGAAAGGGAAGTTTTTTCTCTTCCGGTTCCTTCACGGGGCTCTGTCCGCTTTGGTTTACATAATTTTCATAAAACTCCTGCCCGGCAGCCCGGTGGAGGCTTTTGCGGCCGAGGCGGTCCGGCAGGTCTCTCCCCTGTCCGGCACGCTGGCCGGCGGGCTTTCCCTGTTGCTGATGTGCGCGGCCTTTTTGCTGGTAGCCGGCCCGGGAGAGGCAGTCTTCCCGCCCCGCCGCGGCGCGGAAAAGCAGGCTCAATCCAAGTCCAGCAAAAGCGGGGCGCCGCTTTTCCACCGTTCGGGCGCGGCAAAATAATCTTCCTTTAAAATGGAATAGCACTCGTCGTCAAACAGGGTCCCGTCATAGCGCAGAAACGCCCGAGGGATCGTCCCTTCCCGGCGGAACCCGCACTTTTCTATCACCCGCCGGGACCGCTGATTCACGGTGAAATGGGAGATGGCCACCACCTCGGCCCCACGCTTCTCAAAGGCGCAGACGATCATGGCGCGGAGAGCCTCCGGCATGTAGCCGTTGCCCCACTGGTCCCGCCTCAGCTCGTAGCCGATGGACAGGCTGTTCACCCCGGGACGGCGGAAATCCTTCTGGAATTTGATTTTCCCAACGGCCTCCCCCGTCTGTTTGAGCACGATGGCGTAGCAGCCGTCGTCCCGCATGGCCCGGTGGAAATCGGTTTCCGCCGCCTCCAGCGTAGAGGCGGGCTTAGCGCCGGCAGCCGCCATGACGGCGGGATCGGAGTCGAATTTGACAAAATCCGGAAAATCTCCCGGCTTCCACCGGCGCAGCAGCAGCCGGCCGGTTTCCATCTCGCCCCGAAGCTTCTGCAGCAGCTTCATAGCGCCGCCCCCTGCTTGAAATATTGATAAAACTGGCACTTGATCATGCCGTTGTATAGCTTCCGGCGTTTGTCGGCTTTTCTGCCGAACAGGCTTTCAAAGGCCTCGTCCGGGGTAATGATCCCATAGCTCCAGCCCGGCCTGGGCTGAAAGACCTTCCCCAGCACCCGGTAAAGCTCTTCTGCCTCTTTCACGTCCAGCAGCCGTTCCCCATAGGGCGGATTGCACACCACGCAGCCGTACCGGTCCTGTGACGCAAAATCCCGGATATCCCGGACCTCCGCCCGCAGGCAGCCGGCTACCCCCGCCTTTTGGGCGTTACCGAGGGTCAGTTCCACGGCGGCGGGATCAATGTCGTACCCCGCGGCCCGAAATCCCGGGTCTGTCAGTTCCAGGGACCGGGCTCGTTCCCGCTCCTGCCGCCAAAGCTTCGGATCCGCGTCGGCCCAGGTCTCGGCGTTAAAGGTCCGGTGCAGGCCGGGGGCCATGCGCAGGGCCAGCATGGCCGCCTCGATGAGCAGCGTGCCCGAACCGCAGAAGGGGTCGATGAAATTGCCGTCGGTCCTGACCCGGCTCAGCCTGCAGAGGGCTGCCGCCAGGGTCTCTTTGATGGGCGCCTCGGTGGACTCCCGGCGATAGCCCCGCTTGTGCAGGCCGTCGCCGCTGGTGTCCAGCATCAAACTGACCCGGTCCTTCAAAATGCGGAACCGGATCCGGTGCAGGGGGCCGGTCTCCGGGAACCAGGAAATGCGGTGCTTCTGCTTCAGCCGCTCCACTACCGCTTTTTTCACAATGGACTGGCAGTCCGGCACACTGTGCAGCTGGCTGGAAAGGCTGCTGCCCGTTACGGGGAACTGGTCGTCCCGCAGGATAAATTCCTCCCAGGGCAGGGCCTTCACCCCCTGGAACAGCTCCTCGAAGCTGCGGGCCGTAAATTCCCCCAGCAGGATCAGGACCCGTTCCGCGTACCGGGAATTCAGGTTGGCCCTGGCCATGGCCGTCCTGTCCCCGTCAAAGAGCACCCGGCCGTTTTCCGCCCGCACATTCCCGCAGCCCATGTCCCGCAGCTCCTCGGCCACCAGGCCCTCCACTCCCAGCAGGCAGGGGGCGCAGAACGTGAAAAGGCAGGGAGCCTTTGCAGCCCCCTGCCTGTAATCAGCCGCGCTCATCGGTTCTCCGGGATCAGCAGGCCGTAGCCGCCGTCCCGTCTCTTATAGACCACATTCACCTCTCCACCCTCGTCGTCGCGGAACAGGAAAAATTCGTGGCCCAGCATATTCATCTGCAGAATGGCCTCTTCGGGAGACATGACCTTTACAAAGAAGCGCTTGGTGCGCACCAGGTCCAGTTCCTCGTCGGGCTCGTCAAAATAGGCGTCGGCCAGCTCGATGCCGGGATCTACCTTTTTGGCCTTTTCCAGCCGGGTCTTGTTCCGGCGGATCTGGCGCCCCAGGGCGGATACCACGTGATCCAGGGCCTCGTTCATCTCCAGGGCCGTGTCCTCGGCGCGGTAGAGCATGCCCCGCTGCTTAACGGTGATCTCCACCGTCTGCCGGTTCCGCTCTACGGTAACGGTAACGGTGGCTTCCGCGTCCTCATCGAAGATCCGGTCGAACTTCTGGAGCTTCTTTTCCACCAGCTCCTTAAAATTGTTGCGAAGGTTCACTTTTCTTCCGACAATCGTGATCTTCATGACTTGTACCCGTTCGTCCCGGCGGACCGGGACAAAGCTTCCTTTCGCCAGTTTTTTGGAGGAGAAGTTCTCCTTTTCCCCCAATTGCATTGTAGCACACTTACCAAAATAATGCAATCTTCTTTTAGAAAAAATGTAAATTTTCTTCTAAGCTTTGGGAGACTGCCTTTATAAGACCGCTGTCTTATGCCGGGTGACGTGACAGCCCACGTTCACCGCCACAGGCAGCCCGGCAATGTGGGTGGGATAAGTCTCGATGTTGACCTTCAGCGCGGTCACGCTGCCACCGAAGCCCTGGGGGCCCACGCCGGTACGGTTGACCGCCTCCAGCATTTTCCGCTCCAGCTCCGCGTAATAGGGGTCGGGGTTCGGGGAAGCCACGCTGCGGCACAGGGCTTTCTTGGCCAGATAGGCGCAGAGCTCAAAGTCGCCGCCGATCCCCACCCCCAGCACCACCGGCGGACAGGGATTGCTGCCGGCCTCTTTCACCGTTTCAGCCACGAAGTCCACCAGATCTTCCGGGGAAGCCGCAGGAGTAAACATTTTCAGGCGGCTCATGTTTTCGCTGCCAAAACCCTTGGGGGCCACGGTCAGGGTCAGCTTGTCCCCCGGCACCAGCCGGGTGTGGAGCACCGCCGGCGTGTTGTCTCCGGTGTTGCCCCGGCGCAGCGGGTCCGCGGCCATCGAGCAGCGCAGCAGCCCTTCGGTATAGCCCAGGCCCACCCCCCGGTGCACGGCGGCTTCAAAGTCGCCGGCAATGTGGAGCTCTTGCCCCACCTCGGCAAAAACCACCGCCATACCGGTGTCCTGGCAGATGGGCAGCTCCATGCTCCGGGCGGCGTCCAGATTGCGGCACAGGTCGCAGAGGATCGCCCGGCCGGTGGGATCCTGCTCCCGATCGGGGCTTTCACGCACCAGGGCCTCCAGGTCGGAAGGAAGTTCCCGGTTGGATTCTACGCACAGGCGCTTAACCGCCTGGGTGATGGCTTCGGCTTTCAATTCACGCATAATGCTTTCTCCTATTTTGAAAGATCGTGGAACAAGTACGAGGCTCCCCCAAGGGAAAGCCTCGTCGTAACCGCTGATTCTTTTGCGTCCTGCCAGCTCCGGACGCTCCGCCTGCCGGGAAGGAGCTAATGCTCCCGGTTCGAGTTTTGTTTATTTCTGCTGGCCCCGGCGGGAATAACCCTTCCGGGACTCCACGCCGCTGCGCTTAAGGTCGGACATCTTCTCGTCGCTGGTCTGCTTGAAGCGGGACATCATGTCCTCAAAGCTGCCGCTGTCGTTGCGGCGGCTCTGCCACTCAAAATCGCCGGGCCTGCCGGGACCGGGCTGAGGCTCCGGCCGGGGAGGCCTGGGCTGCCGGGGAGCGCCGCTTCGGGGGCCGCCCTCCCGCCGGGGCCCGCCGGGCTTAAAGCCCTGGCCCTCCCGGCGCTGCTGGGGCCGCCGCTGCTGGTCCTCCGGCAGAGCTTTCTTCATGGAAAGGCTGACCTTCCCATCGTCGCCGATGGAAAGCACCTTCACCTTCACGGTCTGCCCCTCCGTCACAAAATCCTTGATTTCACTGACAAAGGTAGGCGCCACCTCGGAAATGTGAACCATGCCCGTCTGCCCGCCCTCAAAGCTGACAAACGCGCCGAACTTGGTGATACCTGTCACCTTGCCCTCGTAGATCTCTCCAACCTCAAGCTGCATAGATTGCAAATTCCCTCCTCGGCTGTGCCGATATGGTCATATAACAGCCGCCTTAAGGCGGCCCATTACCCCTTTAAACAGGCCAGGTCAGTCTCCGCCGCCCACATCTACAAAGATGTGCTCCCCGGGCTTGGCGTAATCCAGATCCTTCCGGGCCTTTTCCTCTACATATTCCTTCAGGCCGTCGTTGTTCCTCAACGCTTCCACCTGCTTTTGAATTTCCTCATTCCGGGTGTCCTGGGCGGCGATCTGCGTTTGCAGCGTGGCCAGCTCCGTCCGCTTTTCCCCAATCCGCGTCTGCCAGACCACCAGGGTAACCAAGGCGGCCGCGGCAATCACCACCAGCATAATTCTCAGAGGAAGAAAGCCCCGATACTTTTCTGTTTTGATCTCGTGCATCGGAGTCCATCTCCCTTTCCCGCGGCGGACCGTTTATGTGCCTTTTATTATACACTGGTCTACATAAGTTTTTCAAGTCTTTTTTTGTGGTTTTTTCCCCTTTCTCCCGGTTTTTTCCTTCTTTTTCGCAGCGGAGGGCCTCCTCTTCCGAAAATGTGCGGTCAGAAAGCCGCCCGCTTTCCGAAAAAGTCCGGAAAGCTTACAGAAAATTTGACGCAGCTTCCGGGCCAGACCCTCGGTAAAGGGACCCAGGGCCGTCGCCGCCGCCCAGCCTCCCGCAAACTGCAGCAAGGCCTGAAACAGCCTCAGCCGGCCCTTATCCACCGCCAGGGCGCACAAAAAGACCGCTGCCCCGCACAGGCAGCAGAACAGAATATCCAGCAGCCCGGTAAGGAGCTTTCCCGCCCGAAGCAGGATCCCCAGGACCCGGAACAGCAAAAAAAGGCAGCCCAAAACCGCCCCCGTCCCCAGGCAGAAAAAGAGGACCTCAGGCGCCCCGGCGCTCATTTGAACAGCCGGCCCAGGAAGGACAGGGCCGGGCCGCTTTCCGTGTAGGAGACTGCCAGCACCTTTCCATTGACCAGCATATCTCCCGTTTCGGAATTCAGCGTTTCGATGTGCAGGCCTTCCCCTTTCAGGTTCAGCTGACCCAAATCCGTTTGGGCAGTGATCAGCTCGTCGCTGAAAAAATCCACCCGGCGAATCCCCGTGGCCGTCAGCCTTTCCCGGCCGTCCACCGTAAGAATGTGCTTTTTCATTGGCCTTTGCGTTTCTGCCATGGGCGGGACCCATCCTTTCCCAGAGCGCGTCGGCGCGCCCCCTGATACAACATGGATATGCCCGGGTCCCGGCCCTTATGCCAAAGGAAAAGGCGCCGCTTTCGCGCCGCCCCACTTTGGCCTACAGCATCTCGTACATGTCTGAAGCCTCTTCCTTTTTGGCAAACTCTGTCACGGTGAGGACTCGGGCCTTCAGCACCCGCTCGCCCAGGGCAATCTCCAGCACGTCCCCTGCCTTTGCCGATGTCGATAACAGCACATCGCGGTGATT
>CAZBDS010000108.1:0-3670 GCA_964490735.1 uncultured Acutalibacter sp.
CCGACCTCGGTGCACTCGCCCTGGAAATTCTCACGCAGGCCCTGGATGATCTTCTCGTCAACGCCCTTGGCGGCGCCTACCACATGCTCGGCAGCCCAGGCCATGTCGCCGGCCTGCTCTTTGAACTTTTCGGCGGGAGCGCCGCAGACAGGGCACTTCTCGGGAGCGGCAGCGCCTTCAAACACATAGCCGCAAATGGTGCAAACAAACTTTTTCATAATTTTTGACCTCCTGAAATGATTTGTTTATAGAAATAAATTTGGATCTCCTGTGTAAAACTGCTCCCGCTTTCAGGATTCCTCCCGGCGGCAGGACGGGCACACGCCGCGGAACAGCACGTTGGCGGACCGGACCTCACAGTCCGTTTCCCGGCCGACCTGCAGCAGCTGGCTTTCGTCGAAAAAATCCTTCCGGACGTCCAGCACGCGGCCGCACTTGTCGCAGAGCAGATGGGCATGGGGCTCCACACAGCCGTCAAAGCGCTCCTGGCCGTTGATGGTCCCCACGCTGACCGCTTTGCCGGAATCGCAGAATTTCCGCAGATTCCGGTACACGGTACCCAGGCTGAGGCCGGGATAGGAGCACACCAGCTGACGGTGGACCCACTCGGCCGAGGGGTGCACGGTAGTCCCTTGCAGAACGCTTAGGATCGCCATTCGCTTTCTGCTGAAATTTTCACGTTTTTCCACAGCTTTTCCCCCTTTATTCGCTCACCTGTCCTGTTGTTTGTCTTTATTCTAGCACAAAAAGATTCGTTTGTAAAGTAGGAATTATTTTTATTTTTCGACTTCAGACAGCACCTTCACCAGGGCCTTCTGGGTCTTTTTTCCCGCGACGGCCACCAGCTCGTCCCCACAGTGCAGGACGGTGGAGCCGTTGGGAATGGTAAACACGCCGTCGCGAATGACGGAGATGACCAGGGCGCCCTCGGGGCACCGCACTTCCCGCAGGGTTTTGCCGTCCAAGGCGGAACCGGCGGGCAGAGTGATGGAGCAGATCCCCGCTTCGCCCCGGTTCAAGGTGGCGATCAGGTGCATGCGGGCCCGGTCGGCCTCCTGCTCGATCATATTTGTCAGGATCTCCGCGCTGCAGACGATATTTTCCACGCCCAGCAGGCGGAAGGTCTCCACGTTCCGGGGATCGTTGACCCGGGCGATGACCTTTTCCGCTCGGAACTGCTCCCGGGCAAGCTGGGCCGCCACCAGGTTGTCCTGATCCACTCCGGTCAGGGCCATAAAGCAGTCGGCGTTCCGGGTCCCGGCGGCCTCCAGCACAGAAAGGTCGGTGCCGTCCCCCCGGAAAATAGCGGCGTCCAGATCGTCCGCCAGAGCCTTGCAGCGTTCCCGGTCCTTTTCGATCACGCTGACCTCATATTTTTCGTCCAGCAGGCTGCGGGCCAGATTCCGGCCTGTTTTGCCCCCGCCCATTACGACCATTCTCATAGCGGCTCTCCTTTCAGTCAATCTTCCGGCTGTACACAACGGAATCCCCGGGGCCAAGCGGAAGTTCCCCGTCCTTTTCCAGAAGCAGGAAACGCCCTTCCCCCGTCAGCACGCCGAACACGCCGTCGCCGGGAGCCGGTTCCAGATCCGCCGTGGTGCCGCCAAACAGCCGCTTTTCCACAGGCCGCAGAAACAGAGAGACCGTTGAGACCCCAAAGGTGACCTGCTTGCCCTGGTCTGGCCCGGTCAGGGCGGAAACCAGCTTGTCCCCCGCCATATTGGTGGGGCAGACGGTCTGCAGGCCAAAGCTTTCGAAGGCCGTTTCCCGCTGAGGGTCTGAAATGCGGACAATGACCTTGGGCACTCCGAAGAAATTTTTGGCGATCTGCCCTACCGCGATGTTCAGGTTGTCATCGCCGGTGGTCGCCGCCACGGCGTCGCAGCCCTCGATCCCCGCGTCCCGCAGGCTTTTCACGTCCATGGGAAAGCCCACGGAGACCACGCCGCCAAAATCGGGGTTAAGCAGGGACAGGTTGTCGCCGCTTTCGTCCATGACCATGACCGTATGTCCCAGCGCGTCCAGCAGTTCGGCGGTTTTGCGGCCCAGCCGGCCGCCGCCCACCACCAGGATATTCATGAGGCTTCATCTTCCTTTCTTACCGCATGTACAAAAACGACCGGAAGCGGAAGGCCGCTCCCGGTCAATTCCAGGCACTGACTTGCAAAAAGGCTTACTCTCCGTCCTCGTTGTCCTGATGGCCCGTGGAGCTCGGCGAAGCACTGGGAGACGGACTGGGAGAAGCCGTAAGGCCTTGGGGATCCCTGTCGCCGGGAGCAGAAGAGCCGCCGTCTTCCGGCTGACTGTGATCCTCAATGCCCTGACCGGCCTTCAGCCGGCTGTACTGCTCCATGGTGACGTCCCGCACCTGGGCGAACTCTGCGGACACATAGGCGGACTCGCCCTCGTATTCCACCTCGTACCAGCCGTTGTTGGCGCGCTCGATGAGCAGGGGCAGGTAGCTGCCGTCCTCGGCCATGCCCAGGATCTCGGCGTCTGTGGAAGGGGCGGAACGGATATTCAGGCCGTCGGTAGCATTGATCTTGACCGCCTTGGCTGTTTTAGCCGGAGTGGGAGAAGGCGTAGCGGCAACGGTGGGCGCGGAGGAAGCTGCGCCGGAGTTGTTCTTTTCCTCTTTTTCCTTCCCGCAGCCGCTCAGCAGAGCGGCCAGCAGGCACAGGACCAGCAGTAGGCTGACGCATCTTTTCACAGATCCCACTCTCCTTCTTTTTACGCGTGGACCTCCCGCCCGGCCTCTTCGTTGAAGGGCACACGTGAACTTCTCGCTTGCGGTTATTATAGCAACAATTCCGGGAAAAGTCCACAGATTTTTAGAAAGATCTTCCCGCGCCCGGTCCCAGAACCTCTTCCAGGGTGGGAATGGAAGGCTGGGCTCCCTTGCGTCCCACCGCCAGGCCCGAAGCCCGAATGGCAAAACGGACCGCGGCGTCCACCGTCTCCCCCGACGCCAGCCTTCCGGCCAGGGCGGCGGTAAAGCAGTCTCCGGCAGCGGTGGTATCCACCACCTTAATACCGGGCTCCGGCGGAAACCGGGTCTCCTTCCCAGTTTCGTCCAACAGATAGGCGCCTTTTCCTCCCAGGGTGACCAGCACGTTTTTCACGCCCCGCTCCCGCAGGACGGCAGCCGCGCGCTCCGGCTCCTCCGGGGACACGCCGGCCAGCAGGGCTGCCTCCCCCTCGTTGGGCTTGAGATAGTCCACCAGAGGGTAGAGCTCCGGGGGAAGGTCCCGCCGGGCGGGAGCCGGGTCCAGAATGACGGTCTTTCCCAGGGACTTGGCCAGCTTTACACCGTAAACCACGGTCTCCAGGGGGATCTCCAGCTGAAAGACCCAGATGCCGCAGCCCTCCAGCAGGTCCAGGTTTTCCTGAAGATAGGCGATCTCCATCTTGCCGTTGGCCCCCTGGCTCACCACAATGCTGTTGTCCCCCTGGGCGTTGACCTGGATAAAGGCCGAGCCGGTGGGCACGCCGGAAAGCCGGCGGACCCGGGACACGTCCACTCCCACGGACTCCAGGCTGGCGCAGAGGGCCTCCCCCGGGCCGTCGGCCCCAACGGCACCCAGCATGGCAACGGAAGCCCCAAGCTTTCCAGCAGCATAGGCCTGATTTGCCCCCTTGCCGCCGGGTATGGTTTCAAAGCCCGTACACA
>CAZBDS010000108.1:3770-5880 GCA_964490735.1 uncultured Acutalibacter sp.
GTATCTTTACTTGTTAGCAGGCTAACTAAATGGCTTGGCCCGCTCACCCACAGAAAGGAATTGAGGAAACAATGAGCAAGCTGGACAAGGTTCAAAAATGTGTTGAAAAGGGCAAGGAAGCGCCGCTGATCAAGCTGGCGAAAGACAAGGACAAGGCAGTGCGCCTGGCTGCCATTGAAGCCATGGGCAAAATCGGCAAGGACGATTCTTTTAACATTATGGTCCCGGATATGCTGACGGAAGAGGATCCTGATATCCGCGCGGCTGCGGCTACGGCCCTGGGCGTAATGAAAAACCCCCATGCCAGCGCCCATCTCCGCTATTACCTGGAACGGGAAAAGGACTCGAAAGTGGTGGAGGCCATTCGGGGCGCCATTGCCGCTTTGGGCGGTTCGGACTGATCCTAAAAAAATGTAAAAGGGCGAGGCCTAAAGGCCGCGCCCTCTTTTTGTATGTATTGTTAACGCAGTTCACCAGCAAACGGCAGAGATCAGATACAGGGCCGCCCAGTACAGCACCATTACGGGCTTTTGATAGCTGCTGGGCAGCCCGCTGAACTCCTGCTTTGCCACCATCAGATCGGAAATGAAAAAGCAGAGGGCGCCCAAAGCCAGAGGCCAGGCAGCCAGGCCGCCGGGACGGAAGAGCGAAGTAACACCCAGGGCCAGCGTGCCGGAAAGGAGCGCCACGTAAAAGATACTGGGCAGGGCGACCATACCCATATGGGGAAGCTCCCGGCGGAAAACGAAGGCCGCCGCCAGCAGGGCCGCCGCCCAGAGGACCAGGGTCCACACTGTGGGAGGATAGTCCTGCCACAGCGCGATGACCAGACAGATGTGGGCCGCGCCAAACAGCCCCATTCCCACCAGGAAGTGGAGCTCCAGCAGGACGTCGGCGGCGGCGCACAGCAGGAAAAACACCAGAAACAGCTTGGAGCTTCCCGGATTCTCTGTACCGAACAAGGCAAAAAAAGCGGAACCGGCGCAGACGAGAGTACCCCCGAACTTGGCGATGAGGCTTTCGGAAAAGAGCTTTTCCCGGCGCAGGATAAAATACAGCTCGAACAGGATCAGGAGCAGGGGCAGCGCCAGACAGGAATACAACCGCAGGGACATGGGATCTCTCTCCTTTACTTTCGTAGTCGCGAGATCTGGGATCAGCCCAGACGCAGCAGCTTTACGCCGTAGGGGGGCAGGGAAACGGTACCGGCAACCTCGGTTTTTTCCCCGGTCAGCAGGTCTGTGGCAGGACCGCTGTAATGGCAGTCGATGGTGAAATCGTTCCCCTCGGCGTTGACCGCCAGCAGGACGGTTTCCCCTTCACAGGAACGCTTCATCACCCACTGCTTATTGAGCAGGGTTTCGTTTTTAAAGTCCCCATAGCACAAGGCCTTGCTGGAGCTTTTAGCCCGGGAAAGCGCTCCCAGGAATTCCGTCAGCCCGTTTTCCACGGGACCCTCGAAGCAGGGCCGCAGGGCGGGGTCGCCGTCCTTTTTTTCGCCGTCGGCTCCCCACTCGCTGCCATAGTACAGGCAGGGGATCCCCGGCATACAGAACAGCACCGCGTACAGGGGCGTCAATTGGTTTTTGTCGTTTAAGATGCTGTGGATCCGGGTAACATCGTGGTTATCGGCAAAGCAGAGCAGGTGCTTGTCTTTATAAAGCGTCCAGTTCTCCGGGCCGAACTGCCGCTGGAGGGAATGGGCGATCTCAAACAGGTTCAGGGAATTAAAGGCCGAATAAAGGCCCTTATAGCACTCGTAGTTGGTAACGCTGTCCAGCATGCGGTCATTCATCACCCGGTTATAATCCCCGTGGATCATCTCCCCCACCAGGAAAAAGGCGGGGTCCCGCTGCTTACAGAAATCGTGGAGGCGGCATAGAAAGCCCTCGTCCAGCAGATAGGCCACATCCAGGCGCAGGCCGTCGATGTGGAATTCGTCTATCCAAAAGGCGACGCAGTCCAGAAGATAGTCCACCACGGCGGGATTGTGCAGATTCAGCTTTACCAGCTCGAAATGGCCCTCCCAGCCCTCGTACCACAGGCCGTCGTTATAGCTGCTGCTGCCGCCGAAATCGATGTGGAACCAATCCTTGTACGGGGAGGCCTC
>CAZBDS010000109.1:0-3145 GCA_964490735.1 uncultured Acutalibacter sp.
GTCCCGGGTGAAGGAGGGCACGGGGGAGGAAGGGAAGTCCCCCGAATACGAGACCTATTACGAGGTGGAGACTCTCAACTCCATGACGCCCATTTGGAAGAAATCCAAAAGCGAAGTAAAGGACGAGGAGCTGAACGCCTTTTACAAGGAGAAATTCTACGACTGGCAGGATCCCCTGAAGGTGATCCGCACCTCCACGGAAGGCGCCGCCACCTACAGCGCGCTGCTGTTCATTCCCAAGTCTGCCCCCATGGACTACTACACCCGGGAGTATGAGAAGGGCCTGCAGCTTTACGCCAGCGGCGTGCTCCTCATGGAAAATTGCGACGACCTGCTGCCGGACTGCTACAGCTTTGTCCGGGGCCTGGTGGACTCCCAGGACCTCTCCCTGAACATTTCTAGGGAAATGCTGCAGCACGACAGGCAGTTAAAGCTGATTGCCGCCCGGCTGGAAAAGAAGATCACCTCGGAACTGCAGGCCATGCTGCGCAATGACCGGGAAAAGTACGAAGAATTTTGGAAGTCCTTCGGGCTCCAGCTCAAGTACGGCATGTACGACAATTACGGGGAGAAAAAGGACGAGCTGAAGGACTTGGTGCTGTTCTGGTCCTCCACCGAGCAGAAGAACGTCACCCTGGAGGAATACGTCTCCCGCATGAAGCTGGACCAGGAATTTATCTATTACGGCTGCGGCGAAACCGTGGAGCGGATCGTCAGTCTGCCCCAGGCGGAAGCCTTGAAGGAAAAGGGCTTTGAAATGCTGTGCCTGACGGACAACGTGGACGAATTTGCCCTTAGGATCTTGGAAAAATACAGCGAGAAGGAATTTAAAAACATTTCCTCCGACGAGCTGGATCTCAGCAGCGCGGAGGAAAAGGAGCAGCTGGAAAAGGCTGCCGAGGACCACAAGGATCTGCTGGAGGCCATGAAGGAGGCGCTTTCCGGCAAGGTCAAGGAGGTAAAGCTTTCCGGAAAGCTGAAATCCCACGCCGTGTGCCTGTCTACCGACGGCATGATCTCTACGGAGATGGAAAAGGTTTTGAACGCCATGCCTGCCCGGGAAAAGATCCAGGCCCAGCGGGTGCTGGAGCTCAACGCCGGGCACCCTGTGTTTGAAAAGCTCTGCGCCCTGTGCGGCAGCGATCCGGAAAAATTGAAGCTGTACGCCGAGCTGCTGTACGATCAGGCCCTGCTCATCGAGGGCGTTGCCATCGAGGATCCGGTGGCTTTTTCTCAGAAGATCTGCCAGATCATGTAATTTGCCGAAAGGAAGCGCCAATGAACCAGTATCCCAATCCCAACGATTTTCGGGCCCCGGCTTATTCCGTATACGGCCAGCCGCCCCAGCCGGGCACGCCGGTCCCCTACGGCCAGCCGCCCCAGCCGGGCGCGCCGGTCTTTTACGGCCAGCCGGGCTGTCCTCCGCCCTTCGCGGTCAGGCGTCCGGGAGATCCCCGGCTTGCCGAGGCCAGAAAGACCTTTAACCGCCTGTGCCTGGTGGTGCTGCTGCAAACCGCTGCCGCCATCGCGTTTGAGATCCCCCTCACGTTCCTGAGCATGGCGCTGGGGGTGAATTTGATGGAGCCGCTGGCCTATCAGCTGCTGCTGACCGCCATGGTGCCCTTAAGCACGGCCCTGCCTTTCCTTTTCTATCTGTGGATCGGCAAAAAGGACGTGACCGAATACCTGCGCTTTGAAAAGGTGGGCTTCGGCGTGGCGCTGCTTTTGGTGCTGGCGGGTTTGGCGGTGTGCCTGCTGGGCAATTTTCCCAGCACGGCCATGCAGGAGTTTTTCGGCCAATTCGGATACGAATCGGTAGAGCAGGTTTCCCAGGAGGACCATACCTGGCTTGGCTTTGCGCTGGAGTTTTTCTCCACCGCCATTCTAGTGCCGGTCATGGAGGAATTCGCTTTCCGGGGCGTGCTGTGCTCCGCTTTGCGCAAATACGGCGCGGGCTTTGCCATTGTTGCTTCCGCCCTGGTATTTTCCCTGGTCCATCTGGATTTTTCCAATGTGATCTTCGCGTTTGTTGCCGGGCTGGTATTTGGCTATCTCTACCTCCGCACGGGGAATCTGTGGATTACCATTGCCATTCACGCGCTGAACAACGGCCTGGCGGTGATCGGCGTCTATGCGCTGCCCCTGGTTGACGAGAGCTTCAGCGGCCTGCTGGATCTTCTGCTGTTCTATGGGCCCATCGCCTTGGGGATACTGGCCCTGGTTTTGCTGCTGGCGGTAAAACGGCCTAGATTTTTCCTGCTGCCCTCTTCCGCCGCAGGGGAAAGATATGCCGGGCTGGCGGTTCCTGCGGTGGTGGGAGCGCCTTTGTTCTGGGTGCTGCTGGTTTTTATGGCCGCCTATACCACCAGCCTGTTCTTCTAAAGATCGATATGGAGCTTGCATTTTTGCCCAAAAAGGAATACATGCTGCGGGCTCTGGAGCTTGCCCGGGAAGCCGCCGCCGCCGGAGAAGTGCCGGTGGGGGCCGTGGTGGTAAGGGACGGCGCCGTCGTGGGCGAGGGACGCAACCGGCGGGAAGCCTGCGGGAACGCCCTGGCCCACGCGGAGATTGAGGCGATTTCCGCTGCCTGCCGGGCCTTGGGGACCTGGCGTTTGACAGGCTGCCACCTGTATGTGACGCTGGAGCCCTGTCCCATGTGCGCCGGGGCGGTGGTCAACGCCAGGATCGACGCGGTGGTTTATGGAGCAGATGACGAACAGGCGGGCTGCTGCGGCACCGCCTGCGATGTTTTTTCCCTGCCCGGCTGCCGCCGGCCCCAGGTGTACCGGGGCTTTTTCGAGGTCGAAAGCCGGGCGCTGCTGCGGGACTTTTTTGCCCGGCGCAGGCGGGAAGCACCGTGAAAAAGGCCTCGTCGGTTTCGTTATTTCAAAGGCGCAATTGGTGAAAATGAAAGTGCAGAATTGCCAATTGACACCGAATTGCCTTTATGATATCATGGGGGCCGTTGGGGTTCCGGGGGCCATGCAGACGGCCTGACACAGGAATGGGGAGAAATTCCCCGGCGAGCCGGATCGGACGCCGCCCACTATTTTGAAAAGAGGTAGAAAGTCATGAACACACGCACGAATTTGAAACGGGGCCTGGCCCTGGTACTCACTCTGCTGATGATCGCCTGCTGCTTTGC
>CAZBDS010000109.1:3245-5830 GCA_964490735.1 uncultured Acutalibacter sp.
GACGGCAGCTCCAAGGACTTCACCATCAAGACCGACGCCGAGAACCTGCGGAACGCTTTGGAGCAGGAGAAGCTGGTGGAAGGTGAAGAAGGCGATTACGGCCTTTACGTAAAGACCGTGGACGGCGAGACCGTAAACGACGCCAACGAGGAATGGTGGTGCCTGACCAAAGGCGGCGCGCAGGTGAACACCGGTGTGGACGACACGAAGATCGCCGACGGAGAGGCTTACGAGTTTACCTTTACCACCGGTTATGATCAGTAAAATGCAATAAGCTGCGAAAAGGGCTCCCGGTTTTCGGGAGCCCTTGCTTGTTTTGCGTGTCTTTATTCTTTTTCGTCTTCCGCTTCCTGGACCAGGGGTTCGCCCTTTACGGTGATCTCCTCGGCCCGGTTGTTTTCGGCGGCGGTTACGGTGAAGACCAGCCCTTCGTATTCAAAGGAATCGCCTGCGGCGGGAATGCGGTCCAGGTTTTCCGTAAGCCAGCCGTTGATGGTGGAGGCGTCTGTCTCGCAGTCGATGTGGAAAAAGTCGAACAGGTCGTCCAGATCGGTGGAGCAGTAGACGCGGTACAGGCTTTCTCCGATTTTGCGGAAGCTTTCCTGGGCCACCTCGTCGTGCTCGTCCCAGATCTCGCCTACCAGCTCCTCAATGACGTCCTCCAGGGTGACGATCCCTTCGGTGCCGCCGAATTCGTCCACGATCACGGCGATGTGCAGCTTGTTTTGCTGCAAAAGCTTGAGCAGCGCGGAGATCTTCATGGAGGGAGGGATAAACTCCGCGGGCTTTAGAATGCTTTCAATTCCCCGGTCGCTGTCCCAGACGTAAGTATAGAAGTTCTTTTCATGGATCACGCCGACAATGCTGTCAATGGTGTCTTCGTACACAGGCAGGCGGGAGTAACCGGTTTCCCGGAACAGCTTTGCCACCTCTTCCTTGGAGGCGTCCCTGGGGACGGCTTCCACGTCTACCCGGGGGGTCATGATATCGATGGCCTCGATATCGTCAAACTCGATGACGTTCCGAAGCATGGCGCTTTCGTCCTGATCGATGCCGCCCTCCTGCTCGGCTTCCTCCACCAGGGTGAGCAGCTCGCTGTCCGTAACGGAATAGGTGGAGCTGACCCGGAAGAGCTTTTTCAGGCCTTTTTTCAGCTGGGTGAACAGGAAGTTGACAGGCTTTAAAACAACGATGAGCACCCGAATAATCGGGGCCGAAAACATGGCAAAGCTTTCAGGGGCTTCTTTTGCCAGGCTTTTGGGGGATACCTCGCCGAAAATCAGCACGATGACGGTCATGCAGATCGTGGAGACCGTGGGGCCCGCGCCTTCGCCCAAGGCCTTGGTGAACAGCACCGTGGCAATGGCCGTGGAGGCAATGTTGACAAGATTGTTGCCCACCAGAATGGTGGAAAGCAGCTCGTCGTAGTTTTCCGAGAGGGCATAGGCCCGTTTGGCCCGCTTGTTCCCCTCCGCCGCCATATTTTTCAGGCGGATGCGGTTAAGGGAGGAAAAAGCCGTTTCCGTGGCCGAGAAATACCCGGACAGGATAATGAGGAGGATCAATGATAAGATAAGCGTCGTACTGTGACTGTCCATAAAGGAAAAAACCACACTCCAATATTTTGAATTTGCCAACTAGTATATCATAGATGGGAAAGCTTTGCAAGGGGCGCGGAGAGAAACAGCGCTTTCCCGGAAAATGGCCGGGGAAGCGCTGCCGGTATGGGGCGGACTTACAGATAGCTCTGCATGTCGTTTACAAGGTTTTCTTCCAGGCTGATCAGGCGCTTGGCGATATCCTTGGAGCGTTCGTCCGCCGCTTGGTACTGATTCAGGTATTTGTGCAGGGATTTGACGCCCATGTTGCAGCCGTCGGTCATCAGGCCTGCCACGTTCTCGTCGGTTTCCTCCATGGACAGCATCACGTTTGTCTTTACCCAGGACATGGCTTTTGCCATGGGGTGGGGGTCCTTGCCGCTGTCGCCGTATTCGTTTAACAGCGTGTGGGTGTCGTCGCCCAGCTCCCCGTGTTTTCTGCGGCACTGCTCCAGGGTCTCCCGGAGTTTTTTGTCCTTGACCCGGGGCAGCACCTCGTCGATAGAGCTGACGCCCATTTTGATGCCGGCGTTGCACTCTTTCAGCAGATTGACGGTATCTTCCTCGATCATGATCCTTCCTCCTTTCGGTTTGCTTTCAGTGTACCCAAAAGAAGCGGTTTCATGTACCGAAAAGCGTTTTCAAACCCCGAACAGGCGGGCAGTGCCGGCCACCAGGAAGCAGACGAGCAGGCCGCAAAAGGTGGGGATCAGGAAAGCGGCGGCAGTCCATTTAAAGCTTTTTGTCTCTTTCCAGATGGTCATGCAGGTGGTGGAGCAGGGCCAGTGCATCAGGGAAAACAGCATGGTGCACAGGGCGGTGACCCAGGTCCAGCCGTTTTGGACCAGCAGGGTCCGCAGGGCGTTCAGGTCGGACATATCCACCAAACTGCCCTGGGACAGGTAGGCCATGATGATGATGGGAATCACGATCTCGTTGGCGGGCAGGCCCAGAATAAAGGCCAGCAGGATCACGCCGTCCAGGCCG
>CAZBDS010000110.1:0-5794 GCA_964490735.1 uncultured Acutalibacter sp.
CCCTGCTTCGGGAGCAGGAAGCCGATAAGCCTCCGGTGATCCACGGGGGCTATATCGCCGCCTATGCGGGCATGACCCTGTTGGGGACGTTGCTGTGCCTGCTTGAGATCAGGCTGTCCCGGTCTGCCCGTCGGATTGCCGGCTGGGTGTTGGTGCTGCTGTTTCCCCTGGGAACGTTTTTTGCCGTAGATCTCATCAACGGTACGCGCATTCTAACTTTTTCCCCTTTGAAGTTTTTTGCCAATTACCTGTGCTACTTGATGGTTTTCGCCTTGGTTTACGCCCTCTGCCGCAGCCCATGGATTACCGCCCTGGCAGGGGGAGGGGCCTGCCTGGGTTTCGGGATCGTCAACTATTTTGTCATTCAGTTCCGGGGCCAGCCCATCCTGCCCTGGGATCTTTCGGCGGTAGCCACGGCGGCAGAGGTTTCTCAGGGTTACAAGTACGCCGTCACCCGGCCCATGGTCCTTTCGGTGCTGGGCCTTGCCTGCGCCGTGCTGCTCAGCCTGCGCCTCTGCCCTCCGGAGAGAGAGAAGCCCCGCTGGAAGCAGCGGCTGGCCGAACGGCTGGGCGCCCTGGCGGTTTCCCTTACCTTGATCGTACTGATTTTCCCTTGTGACCTGCTCACCCCCATGGGCATCTCCGTCTGGGCCTGGAACCAGAAAACCAGCGCGGAGATCACCGGTGTGGCGGCAGGGTTCTGCGCCAATATCCAGTTCCTTCTGGTGGACAAGCCGGAGGACTACTCCCCGGAACGGCTGGAGGAGCTGAAGGCCGGACTGGCAGAGACAGAGGAGCCGGCTCCTCTGGGCAATCCCGAGGGATTGCCCACCATTATTGCAGTGATGAACGAATCCATGACCGACTTTTCGGCCACGGGAGATTTGGAATATTCGGTGGATTATCAGTCTTTCCTCCATTCCCTGCAAAGCTCGGGGAACACGGTTTGGGGCACGGCCTACTCCTCTGTGTACGGAGGCAACACCTGCAACAGCGAGTACGAGTTCCTCACCGGCAACACCACGGCCTTTCTGCCCTCCGGCAGCAAGCCCTACCAGCAGTATGTGGATAAGCCCCAAACGGCCCTGCCCTCTCTCTTAAAGAGCTACGGCTACGAGTGCACCGCCATCCACCCCGGCAACCGGGCGGCCTGGCAGCGGAATACCGCCTACCCCTGGCTGGATTTCGACACCTTTATTGCTGCCCGGGATTTCACGGTGGAGCGGGAGCTGGTTCACGGCCTTACCACCGACCTTTCCGGCTATCATCAGGTCATCGAGCAGTATGAGCAGGGCCTTTCCGAGGGGAAACCCCAGTTTATCTTCCACGTCACCATTCAAAACCACGGCGGCTTCGAGGACGAAACCGTAGAGACCACCGTGCAGGTGAAGGACCACGAGGGCCAATGGCCCCAGACGGAACAGTATTTAAGCCTGATCCGGCGATCCGACGAGGATTTGCAAAAGCTGGTGGAGTATTTTTCCAAGCGGAAGGACCCGGTGGTGCTGTTGTTTTTCGGGGATCACTGGCCCAACCTGGAGACCGGCTTCCTTTCCGCGCTGCTGGGGGCCGACGCCAACAATCTGGAATTTAAAGACCTGATGCGGGAGTATGAGGTTCCTTTTGTGATCTGGGCCAACTACCCCCTGGAGGGGCAGAAAATCGAGCAGGTCAGTCTCAATTACCTTTCCGGGCTGCTGCTGCGGGCCGCGGGCCTGGAGGGCACCCCTTACACCAAGTATCTGGAAGGGCTGCGCCAGTCCCTGCCGGTCATCACCGCCGTGGGAACGGTGGACAGTGAGGGGAACCTTACGAAAAACGGCGAGGAGTCGGCGCTGGATTCGCTGCTAAACGAATATGCCGTCCTGCAATATAACAACGCTTTCGACGAAGACGGGAAAATCCGGGAGCTCTTTGTCCGGCAGGAGGGGGAGAGCAGATGAAAAAGCTAAAGGAAAAGATTTCCGTTTCCCGAAGCCGGGGAACCTTTTGGGCTGCCGGGGCGCTGCTGCTTTTAGGGGTTCTGGCTTTTTTCCTCTCGCCCGGCTTGTTCTGGGAGGACCCGCCTACGGGTTTTCTTCCCCTGCGGGTCAAGCGCGTGCTGGTTTACGGCCTGCTGCTTTTGCTCTGCGAGGCCCTGGTGTTCCTGCGGATCGACCTTTCCCCCAAAACGCGCCGGAGGCTTTCCTATCTGCTTCTGCCCGCCGGTTCCTTCTTGGCCTTTGCGGGGGTGGAGCTCATAAACGGTACGAATTTTCCCCTCTGGTTCCGGCCTGAGACATTTCGTCCCGCCAAGCTGCTGGGAAATTTTCTCTGCTACTTCTTTGTGTTTCTGCTGCTGTACGGCCTGTTCCGCAGCGCCTTTGCGGCCTGCGCCGCCGGCGGAGCCGCCTTTTTGCTGTTCGGCATTGCCAACTATTTTACCGGGGAATTCCGGGGCACGCCCATTCTGCCCTGGGACCTGATCACCCTGGGAACGGCCTTCGATGTGATCGGCGGCTATACGCTGGCGCTTACCTGGCGGATCCTCGGCTGCCTTGCGGTCTATGTCCTGTTTCTCTGCCTGGTGTTCTGCCTGTGCGGGGCCCGGCCCCTGCCGGAAAAACGGGGACGGCGGCTGTGGGAGCGGGGGATCTCCCTGGCGGCGTCGGCGCTGGTGATCACCCTGATTTTCCCCTGCGATGTGCTGCCCTCCATGGACATCGAGCCCAACCTTTGGAACCAGCTTTACAGCTCCCATGTAACCGGGATCATGTCCGGCTTTTTTGAGAATTCCCGCCTGATGTGGGTAAAGAAGCCCGAGGGCCTCAACAGCGGAGAGGTTACCGAGGCAACGGTGAAGCTGCCGGAAGCGTCTCCCTCTCTTGCCGGGGACCCGGTGGAGGACCCGGTGATCATCGTGGTCATGAACGAATCCCTGACGGACTTTACCAAATTCAGCGATTTGGAATATACCGAGGATTTTCTTCCCTACTACCATTCCCTGGAAGCCTCTGGCCAGGTCATCTGCGGCAGCGCTTATGCCTCCGTATTCGGGGGCGGCACCTGCAACAGCGAGTTTGAGTTCCTCACCGGCGGCACCACGGCGTTTCTGCCCATCGGCAGCCGGCCCTACCAGCAGTATGTAGCCGGGGACGTGCCCTCCCTGGCCTGGTCCTTAAAGGAGCTGGGCTACCGCACGGTGGCGATCCACCCGGGGGAGTATACCGCTTGGCAGCGGCACACTGCCTATCCCCGTCTGGGTTTCGATTCCTTCATTTCCCTGGACGCCTTCCACCAGCAGCCAGAGACCAAGCGGGTCTACGCCGACGATTTTGCCAATTACCGGGAAGTCATCTACCAGTATGAGGACTGGAAAGAGACCGGCCCCGAAAACGGGGAAACGGGGCTGTTCCTGTTCAATGTGACCATTCAGAACCACGGCAGTTACGACCTGCCCGGCCGCAAGACCACCGTGCAGCTTCGGGAAGAGCCGGGAAAATATCCCCTGGCAGAGCAGTATCTTTCCCTAATTCAGGATTCCGACGCGGCGTTCCGGGAACTGACGGAATATTTTGCCGGAGAGGATCGTTCGGTGGTCATCCTGATGTTCGGCGACCACTGGCCCAAGCTGGAGGAGGAATTTATCGCCCGCCTGCTGGGCGGCACCGCCGGGGAGCTTCCCCTGGAGGACGCGATGGAGATGTACCGGGTGCCCTTTATGATCTGGGCCAACTACCCCCTGGAAGCCATGGAGATCCAAGGGACCAGCCTCAACTATCTGTCCGGTTTTCTGTGCCGGGCGGCGGATCTGAAGGAAACGGGCTATCAGCGCTATCTGGAGGGCCTGCGGCAGGAGCTGCCCGCCATCACCGCCCTGGGCTTCCGGGACGCTGAGGGCGTGTGGTACGAAACCGGCGCCGAAAGCCCCTGGGACCTGCAGTTAAACGCCTATAATATCCTGGAATACCGAAGCATTTTCCAACCGGAGGAACGGGACTGGTCCTTCTACACAGACCGATAGAGGGGGAAAAGAACATGGCAAAAGTCGCGGTGCGGCGCGTAAACGAGTGGGACGGCCCCGCCATGCTGAAAATCTACACGCCCTATACGGGGACGCCCGCCGCTCCCGAACAGGAGCCGCCGGAGCTGCAAGACTATATCCGGCGGATCGACAAATACACCTACGGCCTGGGCTGGCTTCTCTGCGAGATCGATTCCACCCCGGCGGGGTTCTGCCATCTCACCGAAAACCGGGCCGATCCGGAAGACCTGTTCTCCGTGGAGTTCCAGCTGTACGTAAAGCCTGAATTCCAGCGCCGGGGCGTGGGAAAGGCGCTGTGGAGCCTGATGCGGGATATCATGGAGCTGGGCAGCCGCCGCCGGGTCTATGCCCGGGTGGACCTCCAGGACAAAGAGGCCCTGGCTTTTTTTGAAAGCATGGGTTTTGCCCCCCTTTCCGAAGAGGAAGAGAGGGACCGTCAGGTTCAGGTATTCTCTTACCGGCTGACCCCCGCCGACCCCCAGGCCCAGAGACCCACAAAGCCCTATCTGGTGGAAGGTTTGGAGTACGAGCGGGCCCGGGAACGGGCCGCCGGACTGGTAAATGGATAGTTACCATGTTTACTGGGATAAGCCCTGCAAGTAAAACGCCGGAACGTTCCGGCGTTTTTTTGCGCGCAAAATTTTTTGAGGGATCGGCAAAGAAACCCATTGTAAATTTTTTCATTTCATGGTATGATGTACCTGATTTTGATAAAATGTGGTAGAATGGCATTTTTTCAGGATCCACTTCTTTGTTACAAGCTCTTTTGCCTATAATCTCACAGCGAAGGGAGGTTGAAGATCCATGAATGAACCCAGTATGCTCCAGGTTGTTTTGATGGGTGTCATCACCGTATTTGTGGTGCTGATTTTCCTGATCGGCATCATCAAGCTTTTGGGACTGGCCATGGCAGCCTTTACAGGAAAGAAGGACTCCGCGCCGGTTCCCGCTGCCGCGCCCGCTCCCCAGGCTGGAAGCGCTCAGCCGAACAAGCAGCAGCTGGTGGCCGCCATCGCAGCGGCCATTGCCGAGGACATGGGCTCCGATGTGAACCATATCAAGATCCATTCCATCCGCAGGCTGTGACCGTAAACGTTATCTGCCCGGACGCATGAAAAGAAATTACTGCAAAGAGAGGAAGAACAATCATGAGAAAGTATACTGTCAATGTCAACGGCACTGCCTATGAAGTTACCGTGGAAGAAGTTAAGGGCGGCGCCGCTCCCGCTGCTGCTCCTGCTGCTCCGGCCCCCGCGGCCGCTCCCGCTCCTTCCGGCGCCGGTGAGCAGATCACTTCCCCCATGCCCGGCACCATTCTGGACGTAAAGGTTTCCGCCGGTCAGGCCGTCAAATCCGGCGACGTGCTGATGATCCTGGAAGCCATGAAGATGGAAAACGAGATCATGGCTCCCAAGGACGGCACCGTTACGGCGGTCTCCGTGCAGAAGGGAGCTTCCGTCGAGTCCGGCACACTCCTTTGTACGATCGCCTGAGCGCCTGCGCGCTGTGACCGTACCGTTCAAACCATTGAAAAAGGAGTGTAAACCATGGACGCGATCGTAAACTTTTTCCAGAGCACCGGGTTTGCGTTTATTGCCCAGGATCCCCTTTGCCTGGTGATGATCCTGATCGCCTGTGTTCTGCTGTATCTTGCCATTGTCAAGAAATTTGAGCCTTTGCTGCTGCTGCCCATTGCTTTCGGCATGCTGCTGACGAACCTGCCCGGCGCGGGCATGTACCATGCCGAGTATTTCGCGGACGGCGTCATCA
>CAZBDS010000111.1:0-2055 GCA_964490735.1 uncultured Acutalibacter sp.
GTTCCGGGGTGACATGGCACTGTATGGCAACCATCACAAAATTTCCTTTACCAATTTCACCGCCCCTGGGCAAACAGGAAAAGCAGGGGGGCCGGTTCCGCTCCACCAAGGGGGAGGGCCGGGGCTTTGGGCTTTGGCGCATGGACGCCATCGTAAAGCGCCTGGGAGGATATCTCAGCCGCAACAGCGAGGACGGCGCCTTTACCACCGAGATCCTGCTGCCCCAGGCCTGAGATGCAATTCGTCCCCCAAAAGCAGCAATTCGTCCCCCAATTTTCCGGTTGGGGGATTTTTTTTGTTATAATGAACGCAGTTCAAAAGAGGTAAAGCCTCTTTTGAACCCGGCGGCGCAGGCGCGTCTGCGCCGCTTGCTTAAAAATCGGCGGACGCCGATTTTTAAGTGCGTTCATTACAAGACAGTCGTGAGGTGAAGGGTATGGAAGAAAAGAAAAAACCGAAATACGGCATGGGCCGGAACGTGGCTTTTATGCTGAAGTCCTCCTGGAAAATGCGTGACAGAAGCATCGCGTTTCTGTTACTGGCAGCGGCCTTGGCCGGCGCCGGCACGGGGATCGTCCAGCTGTTCATCACGCCGGTGATTTTGGACAAGGTGGAAAACGCTGGCTCCCTTTCTGAGCTGCTGACGGCGATTTTGGGCTTTACGGGGCTGCTGCTGCTGTTTGCCCTGCTGACCGGCTACCTGTCCAAGGCCGTGTTCATCTCCAGGATCCACGTGTGCATCCAGCTGATCGGCGATCTGCACTACAAGCTGTGCGTGACCTCCTATCCCAACCAGGAAGACCCGGAGATGCTGAAGATGGGGAAAAAGGCCTTTCGGGCGTGCAGCGACAACACCTCTGCCACCGAAGTGATCTGGGCCACCCTTTCCGAGCTTTTGAAAAGCCTGCTGGTGTTCGGGGTCTATCTGACGGTGCTCTCCTCCCTGGACCCCCTGCTGATGGCGGCAGTGGCAGTCACCTCTGTGGCGGGGTACCTGGTAAATAAGCGCATCAACGAGTGGGGCTACCGCCACCGGGAGGAGCAGGCGGGCTTTGAAAACAGGATCTACTATATCTGTGAAAAGGCCCGGGACGTAAAGCTTGCCAAGGACGTGCGGCTGTTTGGCATGAAGGCCTGGCTGGACGACCTGTACGATATCAGCCGCCGGGCGCTGCTGGGCTTTGTGGAGCGGCGGGAAAAGACCTACCTCTGGGCCAATGTGGTGGACGCCGTTCTGGCCCTGCTGCGAAACGGCCTGACCTACGGCTATCTGATCCACATGGCCTTAAGCCAGGGACTGCCCGTTTCCGAATTTCTGCTGTATTTCACCGCGGCCAGCGGCTTTTCCACCTGGGTCACCCAGATTTTGGAGCGGGTTTCGGAGCTGCACAAGCAAAGCTTGGACATCTCCGTGATCCGGGAGTTTTTGGAATGGCCCGAGCCCTTCCGGTTTGAGGGCGGGGAGGACGTGCCGCTGAACGCCGGGGCCTACGAACTGAAGCTGGAGGGCGTAAGCTTCCGGTATCCCGGCGCGGAAGAGGACGTTCTCCACAAGGTTGACCTGACCATAGCCCCCGGGGAAAAGCTGGCCATTGTGGGGTTAAACGGCGCGGGCAAGACCACTCTGGTGAAGCTGCTGTGCGGCTTTTACGACCCCACCGAGGGCAGGGTGCTTTTAAACGGGAAGGATATCCGGGACTTTGACCGGCGGCAGTATTACCGGCTGTTTTCGGCGGTGTTCCAGGACTTTTCCGTGATGGAGGCCACTTTGGGAGAAAACGTGTCTCAGGAAATGGGCCTTCAGGACGAGGCCCGGGTGTGGGACTGCCTGGAGAAGGCGGGGCTTACGGAACGGGTAAGGGCCATGCCACAGGGGCTTTCCACCCACATCGGCCGGCAGGTGTTTGAGGACGGCATTGAGCTTTCCGGAGGCGAGCTCCAGCGGCTGATGCTGGCCCGGGCCCTGTATAAGGACGGTCCGGTACTGGTTCTGGACGAACCCACGGCGGCGTTGGACCCCATTGCGGAAAACGACATTTACCAAAAGTACAGCGG
>CAZBDS010000111.1:2155-5785 GCA_964490735.1 uncultured Acutalibacter sp.
TCTGTACGCGGTGGTAAAGGCCGTTTCCCCCTATGTGGGCGTGTATCTTTCCGCCCGGATCGTGGGGGAGCTGGCAGGGGCCAGGGACCCCGGCCGGCTGTGGCTTCTGGTGGGGCTGTCCCTGGGCTCGGCGGCGCTGCTTTCTTTGCTGAACGCCGGGCTGCTGCGCTATAAGACCTATAAGGAAGAGCCCTTCTGGTTTGACTGCCACTGGATCTACAATGAAAAGATGGCGGGAATGGATTTTCCCGTGCTGGACGACCCGCATACCCAGGATCTGCATTCCCAGATCCGCCAGAACCAGCAGTGGACCGGCTTTGGCCTGCCGAAAGCGTATTACGGCTTTACAGAGCTTACAGAAAGCGTGATTGGGGTGCTCAGCGCGGTGTCCCTGTCGGCGTCTCTGTTTTTCCTACCGGTGCCGGAAACCGCCGGAGGCTTGACGCTGCTGAACCGTCCCCTGATAAGCGCGGGCGTGCTGGCGCTGCTGCTGGCCGTGTCCGTCCTGTCGTCGATATGCGGCACCAAGAGCAACTCCTGCTTCGTGGCAAAGGCGGAGGAAAGCAAATTCGGCAACCGGCTGTTTGGGTTTTACGCCTTTGTGGCTATAAATGAACGCCACAGGGCGCCGGATATCCGCATTTACGGCCAGCAGAAGCTTTTCAGGCAGTACATTGCCAGAGACGACATTTTTTCACCGGGAGGCGTGATGGACAGAATGGCAAAAAGCCGCATGGCGCCTCTGCAGGCGGCTTCCGAGGGGCTTTCCGTCGTGCTGCTGGGGCTCATTTACGGCTTTGTGTGCCTGAAGGCCTGGGCGGGGGCCTTTGGCGTGGGAGCCGTGGCCCAGTATGTGGGGGCCCTTTCCGCCATGATCCTGGGGATTGCCCAGTTGTTCAGAAGTATGGGAGAGCTGAAAAACAACAGCGCGTTTTTGGAAACCACCTTCGAGTTTCTGGACCTGCCCAATCCCATGTATCAGGGAAGCCTGACCACCGAAAAGCGGGCGGACCGCCAGTATGAGGTGGAGTTCCGGGACGTGTCCTTCAAATATCCCCGCTCGGACGCCTGGGCCCTGCGCCACGTGAGCATGAAGTTCCGGGTGGGACAGCGCCTGGCGGTGGTGGGAGAAAACGGCAGCGGCAAAACCACCTTCATCAAGCTGCTGTGCCGCCTGTACGATCCCCAGGAGGGGCAGATCCTCTTAAACGGCATCGATATCCGCAAGTACGACTACAAGGATTACATGGACATTTTTTCCGTGGCCTTTCAGGATTTTCAGCTGCTCTCTCAGCCTTTGGGCTGCAACGTGGCCGGGGCCTGCCAATACGACCGGGCCCGGGTGGAGCAGTGCCTGCGGGACGCCGGCTTTGAGGACCGGGCCGGAAGAATGGACAAAGGACTGGACACCTTCCTGTACCGGGATCTGGAGGAGGACGGCGTAGAGCCCTCCGGCGGCGAGGCCCAGAAGATCGCCATTGCCCGGGCCCTTTACAAGGACGCCCCCTTCCTCATTCTGGACGAACCCACGGCGGCGTTGGACCCCATGGCGGAGGCGGAGATCTACGAGCGGTTCGGCTCCATTGCCGGGGACCGCACCACCGTCTGTATCAGCCACCGGCTTTCCTCCTGCAAGTTCTGCGACGAGATCCTGGTGTTCGACGGCGGGCAGATCGTCCAACAGGGCAGCCACGAAAGCCTGCTTGCAGAGACGCAGGGCAAATACGCCGCCCTTTGGGAGGCCCAGGCCCAGTATTACGCCAAAAGGGAAGAGGCGGCGCCGGTTTTGTAGGAATTCCCGGCTGCTCTGTTGCAATCCGCGGCCTTAGGCGCTATAATCATAGGCAGAAATCCACTTTGGGAAGGAAGAGGCGCTTATGGCTGAATTGCTGAGTACCGGCGAACTGCTGATCGATTTTACCCCTGCGGCGAAAACGGAGGACGGGCGGCTGCCCTTTGTCCGCAACCCCGGCGGCGCGCCGGCCAACGTGGCCGTGCAGGCCAAACGGGCGGGAGTTTCCTCCGGCTTTCTGGGCCGGGTGGGCAAGGACATGTTCGGCGATTTCCTGGTGGAGACGCTGAAAGCCTGCGGTGTGGAGACCGCGGGCCTTTCCCAGGACCCGGACTGCGCCACGACCCTGGCCTTTGTACAGCTCAATGAACAGGGCGACCGGGACTTCAGCTTTTACCGAAATCCCGGCGCGGACACCCGGCTTTCCTTTGACCAGGTGGACCTGTCCCTGCTGGACCGGTGCAAGCTCTTCTGCTTTGGCTCGCTGCTGCTGACCACCGAGCCTTCCCGGACGGCAGTGCCAAAGCTGGTGGAATACGCCCGGGCCCACGGGAAGATCACCGCTTACGACCCCAACTGGCGGCCCGCTCTTTGGGCGGATCAGGCCCAGGGCGTTAAGCAGATGCAAAGCCTTATCGGCATGGCAGATATCATGAAGGTCTCTGACGAGGAGCTGGCCCTTCTGACAGGCCGGGACAGCCTGGAGGAAGGAGCGAAGGAGCTGCTTTCCCAGGGGGTGTCCCTGGTGGTGGTAACCCGGGGCCCCAAGGGCTGCGCTGCCTTTGCGCCCGGCTTCTCCCTGGAGCGGAACACCTACGACACCCGGGTGGTGGACACCACCGGCTCGGGAGACAGCTTTTTCGGCGCGCTGCTGGCTAAGATCATTCAGTCCGGCAAAAAGCCCGGGGAGCTTACCCGGGAAGAGCTTGGAGAGTTTTTGGACTTCGCCAATGCCGCCGGAGCCACCTGCGCCGCCAAGACAGGGGCGATCCCGGCCATTCCCGACCTGGAAGCCATTGAGGCATGCCGGAAAAATGTGCCGCTCTTGAAACTGTAAAGCAAATATGCTTTACACACTGAAATCGACATTTTGGTGGGAACACCAGAACCATGCAAAAGCGGGACGGAGAAGTACTCTCCGTCCCGCTTCTTTCTTTTTTAGACGATCACTCTACCAGGTGAGCTTCCGTCCAGTCGAAGGTCTTTTGGCACACGTCCTTTACGCAGCCCTCGTCAATGGGGGAGCGCAGGTTTACGGCGTGGGCCAGGTCCACAAAGGTTTTGGTGCCGCCCATGCGGACAAATTCCATATACTTTTTCCAGGCGGCGTCCCGGTCTTCCAGGGACAGGGCAAAGAACTGCAGGGACATGACCTGGGCCAGGCAGTAATCGATATAGTAGAAGGGGCTTTGATAAATGTGCATCTGCCGCTGCCAGCCTGCCCCCCGGCCGTAGAAGGGCAGGCCTGTAAAGTCGAGATAGGGGCGGTAGCGGCGTTCCAGCTTTGCCCAGGTCTCGTTGCGCTCCTCCGGGGTCATGTCGGGGTGAGAGTACACCTCGTACTGGAAATGATCCACAAGGCAGCCGTAGGGGATAAAGATCAAAGCGTCCTCGGCGTGGGAAAGCTCGTATTTATCGGTCATGGGGCCGAAGAACAGGTGGTGCCAAGGGGCGGTTAGGAACTCCATGCTCATGGAGTGGGTCTCGCAGCCCTCCATGGAGGGGGAGCGGTTGTCGGCAATGTCGATGGTGCGGGTGGCAATGTAGTCCGCGAAGGCGTGGCCCGCCTCGTGGGTGAGCACGTCCACGTCGCCGGAGGTGCCGTTGAAATTGGAGAA
>CAZBDS010000112.1:0-5686 GCA_964490735.1 uncultured Acutalibacter sp.
CCGACCTGAACGACCTGGGCGTCATCGGCCAGAAGGTGCCCGAGATCGATTTTGACAAGTGCCGGGGCTGCAAGGTCTGCCAGGTGGAGAAAGCCTGTCCCATCAACGTACCCGTCATCAAAGACGGCAAGGTGGTCATCGACGACAGCGCCTACAACCACTGCGGCCGCTGCGTGGGCAAATGCCCCTTCAAGGCCGTGGAGGGCTTCACCTCCGGCTATCGGATCTACATCGGCGGACGCTGGGGCAAAAAGGTGGCCCATGGCCGGTATCTGGACAAGGTCTTCACCGACAAAAACGAGGTGCTGGACGTGATCGAAAAGGCCATTCTGCTGTTCCGGGAGCAGGGGATCACCGGCGAGCGCTTTGCGGACACCATTGCCCGGCTGGGCTTTGAAAACGTCCAGGAGCAGCTGCTGTCCGACGAGCTTCTGGCCCGCAAGCAGGAAAACCTCACCGCCCAGAAGCACTTAAAGGGCGGCGCTACTTGTTAACGCCTGGCCATAAATTTTCTGGAGGTCACTCAACATGCCATTTTCAAGCTATCTCGACAGCTGCCGGCAGGATTGCCGGGAACTGGTGGCGGAGCTTTCAAAAAGCTTCCGCTATGTCAGCGTCCTGGGCACCGACTGCCGCGGCGTCGGCTACCAGGTGGACCGCCGGTCCTCCAACATCTCCGAGCTCTCGGTGGACCGGGGCTTTGTGGTCAAGCTGCACAATGGAAAATCCTTCTTCGAATATTCCCTCACCGACCTTTCCGGCGATAAGGCCGCCCTGGCCGCCCGGATCGCGGAGGCGGTAAAGATCGACCCTTCCCTGGAAACCGCCATGATCGACGGCAGGGCCGTGGCCGATCCGCCCATGAAGCAGGACTTTATTCGGGAATCCGACTTTGACAGTTACTCCGACGGCCGCCTGCTGGACTGGTGCGCGTCCCTGCGGGATCAGACTCTCGCAAAAGACGAAAAGCTGGTAAACGCCTTTGCCATTCTCCGGCTGCGCACGGTAAACACCCTGTTCGTCACTCAAAACCGGGAGCTCACCCAGCACTACGGTTGGGCCAACGGCCTCGTAATGGCCCTGTACAGCGACGGGGACCGCATGGTCAGCGCCAGAGAGGGCGTAAACTCCCATAAGCTCGCGGAGATCCTGGAGCGGCTGCCCGGCCGCGTGGACGCGCTGGCGGACAAGGCCCGTCATCTCAGCAGGGCAAAGCCCATCGAGCCCGGCGTGTACGACATCATCACCGACAGCTCCATCACTGGCCTCATCGCCCACGAAGCCTTCGGCCACGGCGTGGAGATGGACCAGTTTGTCAAGGACCGGGCCCTGGCCAAGAAGTACATGGGCGAATACGTGGCCTCCCCCATTTCCAACATGCACGACGGCGCGGCCGCCGCCCTCAGCGCCGCCTCCTACTTCTTCGACGACGACGGCATTCTGGCCCACGACACCCAGATTATCAAAAACGGCGTGCTGGTGGCCGGTCTTTCCGACCTCATCTCCGCCAGCCAGCTGGGCGCCGAGCCCACCGGCAACGGCAGGCGGCAGTCTTACAAGCGCAAGGCCTATTCCCGCATGACCAACACCTTCTTTGCCCCCGGCAAGGATAAGCTTTCGGACATGATCGCCTCCGTCAAGCACGGCTACATGCTCTTCGAGACCAACAACGGCATGGAGGATCCCAAAAACTGGCAGATCCAATGCACCGCCGAATACGGCATCGAGATCGTAGACGGCAAGCTGACGGACAACTACGTGTCTCCCGTGGTGATGAGCGGCTACGTGCCCGACCTGCTGAAATCCATCTCCATGGTGTCCGATTCCTCCGAGGTCATCGGCTCGGGCATGTGCGGCAAGGGCTATAAGGAATGGGTCTATGTGGCCGACGGCGGCCCCAACTTGAAGGCCCGCTGCAAGCTGGGCTGAGGAAAGGAGAAGAAACCATGGATCTCATCAAGCTTTTAAATGAAACGAAAGCTGTGGACGGCTGGCGCGTTTCCTCCACTCAGCGCCGGTCCTACGAGCTTTTCTTCGTCCACCGCGCCCTGGAGACCGTTCGGGCCACCGACACCGTGGACTGCTCCGTCACCGTCTATGGAAACCACGACGGCAAGCTGGGCTCCTCCACCTTCGCCGTTTCCGATTCCATGCCAGAAGAGGAAGTACGGCAGAAGATCAACACCGCGGTCCAGCGGGCCAAGCTGATTTTCAACGAGTCCTGGCAGCTGCCCGAAGGCGGCGCCGAATCCGTGGAGCTCCCCTCCAATTTCGCCGGGTATGAGGCGAAAGCCCTGGGGAAGGCCATTGCCGAAGCGGTTTTCGCCGCGGACGGCCTGGAGAGCGGTTCCCTCAACGCCGTGGAGGTCTTCCTCTACGAAGATGCTGTCCGGGTACAGAACAGCCGGGGCGTGGATAAAACCCAGCTGAAGCGCCACGCCATGGTAGAGGCCATTCCCACCTGGAACGAAAACGGGGAATCCGTCGAGCTCTACGAAAACCACACCTTTACCGATTTTGACGCCGGAGCCGTCACAAAAGAAATCGCCGAAAAAATGCGGGAGGTCCGGGACCGCAGCCACGCCGTAAAGCCCCAGACTCCCCTGCAGTGCGACGTGATCTTAAAGCCCCAGGAGATCAGCCAGCTGATTCAGACTCTGGCCGAAGACCTGAACTATGCCAGCGTCTATTCCCATTCCAGCCTCCACAAAAAGGGGGACGACCTGCAGCCCGGCGGCGGCGACAAGCTCAAAGTCACCCTGCGGGCCGTGCTGCCCGGCAGCACCCGCTCCGCCCGCTTTGACGAGGACGGCACAGAGCTTTTGGACCGCACCGTTATCGATGGCGGCAAGGTCGTGGAAAACTGGGGTTCCACCCGCTTTGCCCAGTACCTGGGCGAAACGCCTACCGGCAGCCTGGGCTGTCTGGAGCTTGCCTGCGGCTCCCTGGAAAAGCCGGAAGGCCGCTATCTGGAATGCGTTTCCCTGTCCGGATTGCAGCTGGACCTTTATAACGACTACATCGGCGGGGAGATCCGCCTTGCCTATCTCCATGAAAACGGAGAGGCCAAACCCGTCACCGGCATCTCCATGAGCGCCAGGCTCAGCGAGGTTCTGGACAGTCTGCGGCTCTCCAAGGAAACCGCCTCCATCGACGGCTACCGAGGCCCTGCCGCGGCCCTGCTGAAAAACGTCTCTATTCTGTAAGTAAAAAAGAACCCAAAGAGAGGATCCATCATGCTGAAATTTGACGAACAGAAAAAACTGGACAGCATTTCCGGCGCTTTAAAGCTTCGCGGCCAAGTGGAAAAGGCCGTGGACGCCCTGTGGGACCGGGGCTGCCGGAAGCTCTGGTTCCTGGGCATCGGCGGCACCTGGGCCTCCGGCCTGCAGGCCGAGTGCCACGCCCGGGAGATCGGCACTGCCTTGCCTGTGCTGGTGGAGAACGCCGCCCGTTACATCACCACCGGCAACAACCAGATCGGGGAAGGCTGCTGCGTTATCATCTCCTCCGTCTCCGGCACCACCTCGGAGATCGTAAAGGCCGTCCAGCTGCTGAACGAGAAAAAGGTGCCTGTGCTGGGCTTTATCGACACCCAGGGCTCCACCCTGACAGAGCTTTGCGACTATGTGATCTCTTACCCCGGCAGCGAGCAGCTGAAATTTTTCATGGCCGCCGACCGCTTTTTCCAGAAAAACGGGGAATTCCCCCAGTACGAGGACTACTACAAAAACCTGGAGGAATTCCTGCCCCAGGCTTTGGTGGAAACCGAAAAGCTGGCCGATGACTTTGGCCGACGCTTTGCCGAGCAGCACTGGCAGGACCAATTCCACTACTACATTGGGGCGGGCACCCAGTGGGGCGCCTGCTATTTCCAGGCCATGTGCTGCTGGGAGGAAATGCTCTGGATGCGCACCAAGTCCCTCCACGCCGGGGAATTCTTCCACGGCATGCTGGAAATCGTGGACCGGGACACCCCCGTCACCCTGTATCTGGGCGAGGACGGCGAACGTCCCCTGGCGGAACGGGTCGCCCGGTTCCTGCCCCGGGTCTGCGCCAACTACACCTTCCTGGACAGCAAAGACTATCCCCTCACCGGCATCAAGCCCGAGTACCGGAAGCACCTGTCCCACCTGGTCACCGGCTGCATCACCGACCGCATCAACGTGTATATGGAAGATCTGAAGAAGCACCCCCTGGAAATTCGCCGCTACTACCGCCAGTTCGAGTATTGATCCGGTTTTCGGCCGCCGGAAAAGGGCCTTGTAAATCTCAGTACCCGCAAAAAGCTTCTCCATGGGATTGTGTTTTTCCGGAAAGCGCTGTATAATAAGTCGGATCGAGAAAGAAAATATCGAAAGGATGACAGTCATGCTGAATGAGACCGTAAAAAAGCTTTTGAATGAACAGGTCACCGCCGAGTTTTACTCCGCGTACCTCTATCTGGATTTTTCCAGCTTTTTTGAGGAGGCCGGCCTTTCCGGCTTTGCCAACTGGTACAAGGTCCAGGCCCAGGAGGAGCGGGACCACGCCATGCTGATGTTCCGGTACCTCCACAACAACGGCGTAAGGCCCGCTCTGGAAACCGTCAACAAGCCCGAGCACAAGGGCGACACCTCTTTGGAGATCCTAAAGGCGGGACTGGCCCACGAGCAACTGGTCACTTCCCTGATCCACACCATCTACGACGCCGCCTATCAGGCCAAGGATTTCCGCACCATGCAGTTTTTGGACTGGTTTGTCAAGGAGCAGGGCGAGGAGGAAAAGAACGCCGAGGACCTCATCCGCAAAATGGAGCTTTTCGGCTCCGACGGCAAGGGCCTCTACATGCTGGATTCCGAGCTGGGAGCCCGGGTCTACACCGCCCCCAGTCTGGTTCTGGATTGATTTTTCCACGGAGCGCCTGCCAAGCCCGGCGGGCGTTTCCCTTTTTGATCCTGCGTTTCTGAAAGGCGGTGTCCTAACTTATGGAAAAGAAAGCCCTCGTGCTGGAGGGCGGCTCCCTGCGCTGCATGTTTTCCGCCGGTGTAACGGACGTCCTGCTGGAGCAGGGCGTTGCCTTCGACGGCGTGTTCGGCGTGTCCGCCGGCGCCCTCACCGGGGTAAATTTTGTTTCCGGGCAAATCGGCAGAACCGCTCAGGTCAACCTGGACTTTGTCAACGACAAGCGGTATCTGGGTTTCAGGAACCTGCTTCTCCACCGGAGCATTTTCAATTTTGACTTTCTCTTCGGCGAGATCTCGGAAAGCCTGCTCCCCTTTGACTGGGAGGGCTTCCAGAACTCCCCCTGCCGGTTTACGGCTGTTTCCACCAATTGTCTGACCGGACAGCCGGTGTACAGTGAAAAGAACAGCTGCTCCAACATCTACAGCGCGGTCCGCGCCAGCGCCAGCATGCCTCTGCTGGCCCCCATGGTCACCGTGGACGGCGCCCCCTGCCTGGACGGCGGCTGCTCGGTGTCCATTCCCTACCGGCGCGCTCTAGAAGAAGGCTACGACAAGATCCTGGTAGTCACCACCCGGCAGCACGGCTATCAAAAGCCCCCTGTGTCCCGGCCTGTCGCCCGGCTCTATGCCAAGCACTACCGGCGCTACCCAGAGCTGATCCGGACAATTTTGCAGACCCCCCGCCGCTACAACCGGGAGCTGGACGAACTGGAACGGCTGGAAGCCCAGGGCCGGGTCTT
>CAZBDS010000113.1:0-5670 GCA_964490735.1 uncultured Acutalibacter sp.
TTTGTCGTCAGAGGTTTTTTGTGTGCTTGTCTGCGCCGGCTTTTTCTCCTTGACGCTGTCCGATTTGCTTGTATCAGGCTTTTTCTCGGCGTCTTTTTTTACCGTGTGATCCTCGGCGTCAGATGGCTTGTTCTGCGCCTTTTTTTTGTTTGAATTGATATTTACCTCAGCCGAAGCAGGCATAGCCTTAAGCTTCAGGTCAGCAGGGCACGGAAGGCTGCCTGATCAAAATGACCGCCTACATAATCTGTGCCGAAAATCTCCAGCATTCCATCTACATAGACAAAGTAGATGCAGGCCATGTCCCGGCCGTCCCGCTGATACACATAGAGGCGCCATCGTTCCAGGTCCTCCCGCAGATGGGCGTTGTCCCAGTACATTTCCCCGTCCCATTGAGCGTGAATGGCCGCAAAGCGTTCAAAGTTCGCCGCTGTGATCACGACCGGTTCCGCTGTCTCCGGCAGGGAAGTGTATTCCTCAAACTTCATCACCCCTACAAGGCTTTCCTCCTCCAGGGGCCAGCCTAATTCGATCAAGTGGTTGACCGCTCGGGTATTTTGATTTGAAAAGCCGAAGTGCATGGTAAAACCCGGATACTTGGGAGCCAGATAAGCCAACAATTCATCAATAGCTTGCTCGGTTTGATCTTCTGTACAGAAAGCCCGGGTATCCAGATACCGATCTTCGGGCAGGGCAAAATAATGAAGCCAGCCCAAAGCTTTCCCGTCTATCTCAAACAGCAGGATCTCTTCGTGCTCCCGTTCAAAAACCCGTGCGGCGGCCTCCTCAAACTCATTTTTTGTCTTCAGCCCGTCCGCATAGGTAGGGTACCCGGAACGGCTCATATCCAAGGCCAGGCTGTAGGCCCAGTCCAGGTAATTTTTATATTCATTTTCCTTTAACGCTCTCAGCATTTGGACGTTTCCTTCCCTCTCTCGCTGTATTCACACTTCAATCCAAAGGCTAAATTCCCAGCAGCAGCTTGGCGATGTTGAAGTAAATCATCAGCGCTACAGCGTCCACGATGGTAGTGATAAAGGGACTGGCCATCACGGTGGGGTCCAAACCCAGGCGCTTGGCAAGAATGGGCAGGGTACTGCCCACCAGGTTCGCCACAAGCATGACCGCCGCCAGCGTAAGGCAGACCACTGCCGCCACCAGCAGGGTAACGCGGTCGATGAACATCAGCTTTATAAAATTGGCCGCGGCCAAGGTTAAGCCGCACAGCAGCGCCACGCCGGCCTCTTTACAAATGATCCGGGGAACGTCGGAGTAGCTGATCTCCCCCAGGGACAGGCTTCGAATAATGGTGATGGAGGACTGGCTGCCGGAATTGCCGCCGGTGTCCATCAGCATGGGAATAAAGTTCGTCAGGATCACACTGGCGGCCAGGGCGCTTTCGTAGGACGAGATGATGGCGCTGGTAAAGGTGGCGGAAATCATCAAAAGCAACAGCCAGGGAACCCTCTGCCGCCAGGTGGCGAAAATACCGGTCTTGATGTAGGGCCGGTCCGAAGGCAGAATGGCCGCCATCTTCTCAATGTCCTCCGTGGCCTCTTCCTGAATAACGTCAATGGCGTCGTCCACCGTGACGATCCCCACGAGACGCTCCTCGGTGTCCACCACGGGAATGGCCAGAAAGTCGTATTTACTAAGGGCCTGGGCCACTTCCTCCTGGTCCGTATGGGTGGAGACAAACTTGACGTTCGTCTCCATGATATTTCGAATGATCTCGTTTTTGGGCGAAAGCAGCAGGTCCTTTACCGTTACGATGCCCTCCAGCTTTCTGCGGCTGTCGGTTACATAACAGGTATAGATGGTCTCCTTTTCCACGCCGGTGGCACGGATCCGCTCGAAGGCCTGCTCCACCGTCATACTCCGCTTTAGGTCCACATATTCCATGGTCATGATGCTCCCCGCGCTGTCTTTGGGATAGTTCAGGACCTGGTTGATCATTTTTCGGGTATCCGCGTCCACGTGACGCAGAATCTTCTTCACTACGTTGGCGGGCATTTCCTCGATCATGTCCACCGTATCGTCCAGAAAGAGCTGCTCCATCACTTCGTCCAGTTCCTTATCGCTGAAGCCGCGGATCAACAGCTCTTGGGCGTCGCCGCTCATATAGGCAAAGGTGTCCGCCGCCAGCTCCTTGGGCAGCAGGCGGAACAGAATGGGAACAGACGCTTCGGGAAGCTCCTCAAAAATCTGCGCGGCGTCGGCGGGATTCATGTCCTTGAGCAGGGCGCTCAGGTCGCCGTAGCGGCGCAGCTCTAAAAGTTCTGTCACTTTTTCGGTCATCATGCATACCTCCCTGCAAAATTAAGTATCTCCAGGAGACAGCACAAAGCCGAACGGGCCCTATAAGGTTATGGGAAATCAGGCGCAAAGCGGCGCCCGGCATACTGGATTTTCCGTAAACACGGCCCAGCCGGCTCTTTGCTGCCGCTACTTCGTGGAACGCTCACTTTGCTCCCTCCTTTTTTACCGATTGATGGGAATGATTCTTTTCTAAGAGTAGTCCCTTTCCGGGGCTTTGTCAAGAAAAACGGCGTCTAGCGCTTGGAACCCAGGAAAAACAGCGCCACTGTGCCGGGACCGGAATGGGCGCCGATCACCGGGCCGATAAAATTGATGTAGATCTCCTTGATCCCCAGCCGTGCCTTAACCTGGTCGGCTACATACTGAGCATCTTCCAGGCAGTCGCCATGGCTGATAAAGACGGTCTGTTCGCCGGGAAAGGCGGTCTCTTCCATATGATCCACCAGGGCGTCCAGGGAATTCTTCCTGCCCCGGGCCTTGCCCACGTTGATCAGATGGCCCTCGTCGTCCACATGAAGGACAGGCTTGATGCCCAGGGCGGTCCCCAGCAGAGCTGTTGCCGCCGAAACCCGGCCGCCGCGCTTTAAGTGGTTCAGGTCGTCTACCGTAAACCAGTGGCAGAGGTGAAGCACATTTTCCTTGAGCCAGCCGAGCACCTCGTCCAGGGATTTCCCCTCCTGCTTCAGCCGGACCGCATGATACGCCAGCAGGCCTTCGCCCATGGAGGCGCAGAGGGTGTCGAAAACCTCTACCCGATTGTTGGGATACTTTTCTTTCAGATCCGCTTTAGCCAGCAGCGCGCTTTGACAGGTACCGGAAAGGCCGGAGGAAAAGGCGAGGTAGAGAATGTCCTCCCCTTGTTCCAAAAACGGCGTAAACACCGAGACAAATTCTTCCGAATTGATCTGGCTGGTGGTGGACATTTTGCCGGACCGCAGTTTTTCGTAGAACTCGTGATCGGACATCTCCCCCGCACCGGGAATGTTTCGATAAGTCCGTCCGTCCAAAGCGTAATTTAACGGAATGATCTCCAACCCCAATTCACCGATCAGCTCGGGAGAAAGATCTGTGGTGGAATCTGTGATGATGCGATACTCTGCCATAAGTTACCCCCCTGAATTTTGCGGTCCAAGCTTACATTTTTGTAAGGTTCCTTTTGATTGTACAATAAAACGGGCAAAATGTAAAGAATCGGTTGGGCAGCGGAAACCCCGTCCTCAGGCCCTTGCTTTCCTCCCGTCCAGATAATTCTGGAGGATCACCACGGCGGCTACCGCGTCCACAACGGCCTTGCGCTTTTTGCCCCGCACGTTGGTCTCGTTCAAATAGCCGTGGGCCGTAATCGTGGTGCCCCGTTCGTCGCAGAAATCCACCGGCAGGCCGGAAGCTGCTTTCAGCTCCTCGCCCAAAGCCCTGGCGTTTTGGGCGCTCTCCCCTTCGCTGCCGTCCATGTTCCTGGGCAGGCCCACCACGATCAGCTCCGCCTTGCACTCCCCGGCAGCGGAAAGAACAGCGGCAATCAGCCGCTCCCGATTGTGTTCCGTAATCACCCGCAGAGGGCGGGCCAGGATCTCCCCTTGATCGCAGACCGCCAATCCCGTGCGGGCTTTTCCGTAATCTACTGCCAGAATGATCATATTGCCTCCCTGTGGAACTTATATTGGGTGGGCTGACGGCGCAGCTCCTCGGGCAAATGGGAAATATCGTTGCAATAGCGCCAGGCAATTACGCCGTCTTTCTCCTCCGCCAGGCTGACGCTGGTATTGCCGAACACTTGGGAATTGCGGATCCCGGACAGGCTGCCGTAAGTGATCCGGGCATACAGGTTCCGCAATACGCCGCCATGGGTGGCGACCACCACCGTCTTCCCCCTGTCCCGCCGGCAGATGTCATCCAAGGCCCGGTTGACCCTCTCGTACACCTGCTCCATGGTTTCCCCGTTGGGAAACCGGCAAAGGTCGGGGCTTTCGTCCCAATTTCTGGCAGTTTCAGGGAATTTATCACCAATCTCAGAAAGGGGCAGGTTTTCCATGTCACCGCAGTCGATCTCGATCATGCCCGGTTCCTCTTCGATGGGGATCTCCGGGTGATAGCGGCCGATGGCAGCGGCGGTCTTTCTGGCCCGGCTTAAAGGGCTGGTGTAGATCTTGTCAATAGGCTCGTTGCGAAACCGCAGGCCCAGCAGCTCCAGCTGCTTTTCGCCGTCGGGGCTTACAGGGGCGTCGAACCGGCCCTGAAAACGGTGCAGGACATTCCCCATGGACTGGCAGTGCCGCACCAGGTAAATTTTTGTCACCACGGGCAGACCCCTCCCGTAAGCTCGCCGATCGTTTCAATCTTGTTTTTCTCCAGATAGGCGCAAAGGCCCTCCAGGATCTTTACGGGCGCGTAAGGGTCTGTAAACAGCACGGTGCCGATCTGCAGAGCCGTGGCGCCGGCCAAAAGCATTTCCACGGCGTCCTGCCAGGTGGAAATGCCGCCCAGGCCCACCAGGGGGATCTTTACCTTCTGGGAACACTGCCACACCATGCGCAGGGCAATGGGCAGCAGCGCGGGACCGGAAAAGCCACCGGTATTGTTTTTAATGATGGGACGGCGGGTGTTGATATCAATGCGCATACCCGTCAGCGTATTGATAAGGGAAATGGCGTCGGCGCCGGCGCTTTCCGCTGCCACGGCCATTTCAGAAATATCCGTCACATTGGGGGAAAGCTTTACCATCAAAGGCTTTTTGCAGTGCTTTCGCACTTCAGAGGTAATGCCGAACACCCCTTCGCAGGTAGTGCCGAACTGCACGCCCCCCTGCTTGACGTTGGGGCAGGAAATGTTCAGTTCCACCATATCGACAGCCGTATCGTTCAGCTTTTCCACGGTCTGGCAGTAATCCTCCGGGGCATTTCCAGCCACGTTGGCAATGATCTTTGTTCCCTGCTTTGAAAGCCAGGGCAAATCAAACTCGATAAAATGGTCTACGCCGGGATTCTGCAAGCCCACGGCATTGAGCATGCCGCCGGGGGCTTCCGTCACCCTGGGGGGCGGGTTGCCCGGACGCTCTTTAAGGGTGGTGCCCTTGCAGGAGATCCCGCCCAGCACGGACAGGGGATAAAATTCGCTGTATTCCCGGCCGAAACCGAAGGTCCCGGAGGCGGCGATAAGGGGATTTGTAAAGTCCACCCCGGCCACGGAAACGCTCAGTCTGGACGAGACCTTTCGAGGGCTTTCCTCCAGCACGATCCCTTCCCCGTCCTTCAGGCAGACCACATTGCCACCGGTTTCCTTCTGATAGTCCAGGGCTTTCTGGGGATTTTCCCTATTGCAGTGGGGCATAAGCTGTACATCGGTAAAGCCCAA
>CAZBDS010000114.1:0-5668 GCA_964490735.1 uncultured Acutalibacter sp.
AGATCGCCTTTGACAAGGTGGGCACTAAAAAGCTGTTCGCCAATTTCGCCAGGCTGGAAAAGCCCTGAGTTGACGTTTTTGCCCCCATGGTATAAAATAGAAATCATCAAAAAACAGATGCCAAACAGTTGGGATGGAAGAACATGCCGCAGGAGAAACGACAGAATTTCATGGTTGGGGCCGCCATTTTGACGGCCTCCACTTTGCTTGTGAAAATACTGGGCCTGCTGTTCTCCATTCCCCTGGCCAACCTGATCAGCACCCAGAGCATGGCCTATTTCTACACGGCCTACGACATTTTCTCCGTGTTTTTAATGCTCTCCACCGCCGGGCTGCCCGTGGCGGTTTCCCGCATGGTGGGCACGGCCTATTCCCAGGGCCGGAAAAAGGAAGGGAACCGGGTGTTCTTTGTGGCCTTCTGGCTGTTCTTCGGCCTGGGCCTGCTGGGAGCCCTGGCCATGTTTTTCGGCGCGGACTGGTTTGCCGAGTATGTGATGTTTGTCCCCGGGGCGGGCCCGGCCATTATGGCTTTGGCGCCCACCATGTTCTTCATCTCCGTCATGTCGGCCCTGCGGGGCTATTTCCAGGGGCGTTCCAACATGACCCCCACCGCGGTTTCCCAAACCATCGAAGCGGTGACCAAGGTGCTCATTGGCGTAGGGCTGGCCGTGTATATTCTGCGGCAGTACCAGTCGGACGACTGGGCCGTGGTGGGCGCCGTGGCCGGCGTGTCCGCCAGCGCCTGCCTGGGCACCCTGTACCTGAGCTTTTACAAGCTGCGGCAGGGGCGGCTGGACCGGCTGGGTGATCCCGGTGATCCCGCTTCTGCCAGCTCCCGTGAGCTGCTGGTAAGCCTGCTGAAGTTTGCCATTCCCATCACGGTGGGGTCCTGTTTTTTAAGCGCGCTGGACATGGCGGATTCCGCTATTTTAATGAACCGGCTTCAGCTGGCGGCGGGCTTCTCCGAGGAGGCGGCCGAGTCCATGAAGGGAATGCTGGGCCACGCCAGAAAATTCTTTGACCTGCCGGGGGCCTTTGTGGTGCCCATTTCCACCAGCCTGCTGCCGGTGCTTTCGGGGGCCGTCGCCTCCCGGGATCAGAAGAGTGCCGACCACATTTCCTCGGTGTCCTTGCGGGTAACGCTGCTGATCTCCATTCCGGCCTCCGTGGGCATGTGCCTGTTTGCCCAGCCCATCTGCGGGCTGCTGCTGGCAGGCAATCCCGAGGCGGCCCAGGGTACGGCGCCGCTGCTGGCGGTGCTCAGCCTGGCCATTTTCCTCAGCAGCTCTCTCTTAACGGCCAACGCCATTCTGCAGGCCTTCGGCCACCCCACGCTTCCGGTGGTGAACATGGCTGTCGGCAGCGTGGTGAAGCTGGCCCTGTCCTATGTGCTGATCGGAATTCCCGAGATCGGCGCCATGGGCTCGGCGATCAGCACGGTGGTCTCTTATCTGCTCATTATGGCCCTGGATTTCATCGCCCTGCGGAAATGCTTCACCGGCATGGGAGGGGTCCTGACGGCGTCGCTGCCCATTCTGTTTTCCTCTTTGGTGATGGGGGCCGTGTCCTTTGGGGCCTATCAGGGCATGCGGCTGTTCCTGTCCGATCGGCTTGCGGCAGTGCCCGCCATACTTTTGGCCGTGGTGGTGTATCTGGTATGCATTGTGGTGTTCCGGGCAGTAACCTACGACGACGTGGTCTTGCTGCCCAAGGGGGAGACCCTGGCCAGGCTGCTGCACGTGAAAAAGGTTTCCCGGCCCAAGCATTACAGGTAAAAATCGAAAAAAATCAGCCGTCCGGAGCGCATGGAAAACGCCGGGCGGCTTTTTGCTTTGTTCTATTTCAGCACGAGACGGGTCTCGCCGGGATTCAGGGAGGGAAGCTTTGCTTTGATCCTGGGGTGCTTCAGTTCGTTGCGGACCATGTCCCGGAGGACGGTGCCCCGGTTGGAGCCGTGGATTACCCGAAGCTCCGGGATCCCGGCGGGGGCGTGGTCCAGCCAGTTCAGCAGCAGGTTTTTGGCGACCTCCTCGTACAGGCCGTGGAGGTCTACGACCATATTGTTCCCTTCCTTCTTAAACCGCAATGGAGTGCCTCCCTTTTATTCCTTGACGTCCAGGAAATACTTGTTCCGGCCCGCGAAGAGAATGCAGAACCCGATGGCGAACAGGATGATCAGGCTGATGATGCCGATGGAATCCCGGCCGGTAAGCTGGGTGAACATGGCCACCAGGGCCGGGCCGATGACAGCGGCGAATTTGCCGAAGATATCGAAGAAGCCAAAGTACTCGTTAGAGCGCTCGGCGGGGATCAGCTTGCCGAAGTAAGAGCGGGAAATGGCCTGAATGCCGCCCTGCACCGTGCCCACCAAAAAGGCCATGCACCAGAACAGAACCGTGGACAGGAACAGGGCGCTTTCGTCTCCCGGGTGCTGCTCTATGTTATAGCCCATAAAGAAGCCCACGCCGCAGATGCACATGTACACGGCCGTGGCCACGCACAGAATATTGATGGAACCCACTTTGCCGGCCAGCTTCCCGAAAAGAATAGAGAAGGGCACCGCCACGATCTGGGTGACAAGCAGGGCCAGGATCATGCCGGTCTGGTCCAGGCCCAGCTTGGAGCCGTAGGAGGTGGAGATGGAGATGATCGTGCCCACGCCGTCGATGTAGAAGAAGTAGGCAATGATGAACAGGAAGATCTTCTTCTGCGAAAAAATCTCCCTGGCGGTCTGCCACAGATTGGAAAGGGAGGAGCGCACCAGGTTTTTCCCGGCTTCCACGTAATGGATCTGCTTTACGTTTTTCAGCATGGGAATGCTGAACACAAGCCACCAGACGCTGGTGAGAATGATGACCAGCTTCAGGGCCTGGGGATTGCTCATGCCCATGGCCAGCAAAATAGCGATGGACAGGACAAAGGGAATGGTGCTGCCGCCGATGTAGCCCATGGCATAGCCCCAGGAGGACACCTTGTCCATGCGTTCCGGGGTGGTTACGTCGGTGAGGAAGCTGTCGTAGAACAGGCAGGAGCCCGAAAAGCCGATGTGGCTGATCACGTAGCCCAACAGCAGCAGGCGGTAATCGGTAAAAAAGGCGTTGGAAAGCGTAAAAGCTACGCCGATGATCAGAAAGGCGGTAAACAGCTTCTTCTTGTGGCCCTTGTGATCGCCCAGGGCGCCCAGCACCGGGGCCAAAATGGCCACCAGAAACGTGGAAACAGAAGTGCCATAGGACCAGAGCACCAGATTGTCCGCGCCGGCCGCCTTGCAGACGCTGCCGAAATAGATGGGAAAAATAGCGGCCAACATGTTGGTGGCGTACACGGAGTTGGCCCAGTCGTACATGATCCAGCTCTTTTCTACCCCGGTAAACTTTTTGTCCTTTGCCTTCGCCATGAGATTGCCCCTCTCTCGCCGCGGTTTCTTCAAAGCGGTCCGCGGCATGTGCTTTTTTCTATCATCTCATGTTTGCCAAAGTTTTACAACAGGATTCTTTAAAATAATTGATTTTTGTCAATTTCGCCCAAACAGAATTCTTCCCCCGCAGAGGTGAGGGTCACCGGCAGCAGCAGGCCGTTTAGGGGCTTGGCGGAAGCCGCCCGGACCGGGGTGTAATTGGGCGTGTAGCCCTCGTACACGCCCTGGGCGGCGGCCTGCTCGAACAGGACTTCCTCCGTTCTGCCTACCTGGGCGGCGAAGAACTCCCGCTGGGTCCGGCGGGCGGCTTCTATCATGCAGCGGCTGCGCTCCTCTTTGATTTTCGCGGGCACCTGATCCGGAGCGTTGTAGGCTTTCGTGCCGGGGCGTCGGGAATAGGCGAACACGTGGACTTTCGCGAAGCCGATCTCCCGGACAAAGTCCAGAGAAGCTTCGAATTCTTCTTCCGTTTCGCCGGCAAAGCCCACCATAACGTCGGTGGTGACGGCGCAGTTCGGGAAAGCCTGCCGCAAATTTTCCACGATCTGCCGGTACTCGGCGGTGGTGTAGTGACGGTTCATGCGCCCCAGGGTGGTGTCGCAGCCGCTTTGCAGGGACAGGTGAAACTGAGGGCACAGCTTGTCCTGGCGGCGGAGCCGGGCGATGACGTCCTCCGTCAGGCGCTCGGGCTCCAAAGAGCCCAGGCGCACCCGGCGGACGCCCGGGTCTTCACAGGCGGCCTCCACGGCGTCGCAGAGGTGCAGGCCCAGATCCTGGCCGTAGGCGGGAAGGTTAATGCCGGTGAGGACGATCTCCCGGTAGCCGTGGGAGGAAAGTTCGCGAACTTCGCTACGGACGTCCTCCAAGGGCTTGGAACGCACCCGGCCCCGGGCATAGGGAATGATGCAGTAAGAGCAGAACCGGTTGCAGCCGTCCTGGATCTTCAAAAAAGCCCGGGTCCTGCCATGAAAGGAAGAGACCTTCAGCTTTTCAAATTTCTCGCCTGTTTCGTGGGGGGCAATGTCCACCACCCGCTGTTTGGAGGACAGGTATTCCAGCACCCGGGGCAGCAGGGCCGCGCGGTTGGCCGTGCCCAGGACCACATCGGCCTCCAGAAAGTCTTCCGCTTCTTTGGGGAAGGCCTGGGGCCAGCAGCCGGTAAGGACCGCCACGGCCCCGGGGTTTTCTTTTTTCGCCCGGCGCAGGGCCTGCCGGGCTTTCCGGTCCCCTTCGGCGGTGACGGTGCAGGAATTGAGCACTACCAGATCGGCGGGCTCCTCGGGGCCAGCTTCCTGAAAGCCCCCGTCCAGCAGGCTTTCCAGCATGGCCTGAGATTCGTATTGATTCACCTTGCAGCCCAGGGTGATCATTTTCACTTTCACAGACGGCTCCTCCTTTCCGCGGCCGGCTCAGGGCTCTTCCCGTTCCAGCTGTTCCAGTTCTTCCGAAAGCTCCGTCCAGCCCAGCAGCAGGGCGTCGGCCTGCTCCCGGAGGGCGGCGATCTGTTCGGAGGTCTCGGTAACGGCCTGGTAGTCGGCGGCGATCTCCGGGTTTTCCAATTTTTCCTCCAGGGTTTTGAGGGCCCGGTCGTTTTCTTCGATTTCCTGTTCGGCCCGGCTTAAAGCGGTCCGCTTTTTGCGCAGCTCCGATTCCCGTTCCTTCCGCAGCTTGTAGAGATTGGCTTTGGGCTGGGGACGTTCTTCTTCTTCCCGGGCCTGCCGGGCGGCCGCCTCGGCTTCCCGTTTTTCCAGGTAATAGTCGTAATTGCCGGAGTAGAGCTTTGCCCCGTTCGGGGACAGGACGTAGACCTTATCCGCCAGCTTGTTGATGAGATACCGGTCGTGGGACACCACGAACAGGGTGCCGTCGTAGCCGGACAGGGCGTTTTCCAGGGCCTCGCAGGAGCCGATGTCCAAATGGTTGGTGGGCTCGTCCAACAGAAGAAAATTGGTTTTGGAAAGCATGAGCTTTAAAAGCAGGATCCGGGCCCGCTCTCCGCCGGAAAGGCCCCCCACGGGCTTGAAGACGTCCTCCCCCTTGAAGAGAAATACAGCCAAGGCGCTGCGGACTTCGGTTTCGGTCATGCGGGGGTGCAGGTCCCAAATTTCGTCGATGACCTGCTTGTCATCGTTCAGGCTGAGCTGAGACTGCTCGTAGTAGCCCAGGTCCACGCCGGCGCACAGCCGCACCAGGCCCTCGTCCTGATGGTATTGGCCCAGCAGGATCTAGAACAGGGAGGTTTTTCCGCAG
>CAZBDS010000115.1:0-5650 GCA_964490735.1 uncultured Acutalibacter sp.
ACTTTTTGGACTTGGTTAGTGCTCAGAAAACCGCCATGGGGCGAGCTCCTAAGGGTCAGTTGAGGGTTCGATTCCCCCAGGGGGTGCCACGTCGCCGCGAGCGCTTGCGCGTTTGCGGCGATTTTTTCAAAATCACCGCGTCACTTTATGCGCTGCGGCTCCTCTTCGAAAAAAGTCTCGCTCGGCTCACCTGTTCGGTTGTAAACGCCCTCACAACGGTTCGCTGTCGCTACCAACTTTTTTCGATCAAGGGCATTGTTTCTCTCCCTGGGGTGAAAATTTCCGGGATCTCCGTTGCCGAAGGTTTTGTTTTTGGTGGAGGTATCTATGCGAGAAGAATTTATGCATTTGTGGATCTGGGAAGACCGGGAGGCGGAAGAGCGTCTCGGGTGCAGGATAGAAAGCCGTGAAAAACTGCACCATTGGCCGCTGTCTTGGGTTGAAAAGTGGCTCTTAAGCGACGGAAGGACCGTGGTATACAAATCTCAGTGCGCGGCAGCCAGCGTGGAAAAAGCAGTCTACGAGCAGGTGCGGGCGCCTTTTCTGCTTCCTATCCTGCATGCGGAGTCCTGCAATGGCTGCGACATGCTGATTTTCCCGTATGTGCGGTCCGCCTCTCCTGCGGTTTCGTCCCCAGTCCAGGTGGAATCTTTTGTCCGCCAATGCGGCGAATTGCTTCAAACGACCCATCATATGCCTGTATTTTTTGATCTTTCGTCCGCGGAAAAAATGATTTCCTTGACGGAAGACGCCTGTCTGGCTGTCGGCGGCGTACCGGAGCCAGAGCTTTCGTCCCTGTTCCGGTGGATGGAAGCAGAGCTGCCCCGCCTTTACGACGGCCAGCCGGTCGGTACAATCCACGGGGATCTCAGCCCGTCCAATTTGATTCTGGAAGGGGGCGCGGTCCGATATATCCTGGACTGGCAGCGTCCCCTGTTTGCGCCCCTGGCTTTGGAACAGGCTCTTGCACTGCGCTATGCGGGTTATAGAATTAAAGTCCCGGGCTGGGATAACATGGCGCTGATCTGCAATATACTATGGTTTTCCTGGGCTTATACCCATGTCCTTCCGATAGACGGCGTACAGGAAACAGCCCGAAACCTGATTGCCGAATTTTCAAAAAGCCTGCTTTGAGCAGGTTTACGCCATGCTGCATTAAGCTGCAACACGCGGGACCGGAAACAACGCCGCGCCTGTCCCGGCAGGGAAAATTTCTGCGGTTTTCTTTGCTCCGATTTGATTTGTGCAGAAGCAAATAGAGTTCTCTTTACAAATTAACACTTTTACTATAGAATATAATTGAACAGGAAAGCGCGGGAATTGCCCATTTGGGATCATTCCCGCAGATCGATCAGCCGGAAAGGGGCTGTGTTTGATGGAAAAAACCGGAAAGAGAAACTGGAAGCCGGTGGTGGTCCTGCTGCTCATCGCCGTCTTGGCCGCCTCTGCCATTTACCTTTTCACAGACGAGGTCCACGAATACACTGCCGTGGCCCAGGGACAGGAAGCCGCGCCCATCAAGCTTACCCTGCGGTGCCGGAGGCTGGAGCGCCTGCTCCTTCAAAACAAAATCAAGGGAACGATTGCCACAGACTGGGAGGACGACCCTGCCGCCCGGCCCTATGAGACTCCGGGCCTCACGGGTCTCCGCGGGGTCTTTTCACCGGCCATGCGCCTTGAGGACGATCTGCTTTTCGCGGACTTCTCCGGCGTACAAAAGAGCGACGGCAAAATCTACTTCCCCACCCTCTGGTATGACCGCAGTCTGGAAAACGTGGTGTTTGAAGGCTGGGACAACGACGAAAACCACTTCTTCCTCTCCGCCGCCGACGAGGATTTTGTACAGCGCATTAAAAGCCGGGATTTAAGCCCCCATTAAACGAAACCGCCGCAAACGCTTGTGCGTTTGCGGCTTCTCTTTACCCGGCGGAAGATTACACCTCCACCCACTGGCCGGGGGTTTGGGCCGCCTTGACGGCGGCTTCCCGGACGGCAATGACGGCAATGGTATCCCGGTGGCTGACCGGAGGCTCCTTGCCCAGGAAAAAGTCCGCCATTTCCCGCATGAACAGCTGGAAATAGTCGGATTCCACCGTCAGGCGCTTCGTCTTCCCCTCGCTCAGGTCCAGGGTCATGGCAAAGGGGCAGTCCCAGCCGTGGTGGGAGAAATGGGCCCTGCGACCGTCCCTGTATTCGATGGTCAGGGCCGGACAGGCCTCATTGCCGGTAAAGAGCACCCGGGCGGCCTCCGGGCCCATCAGGGCCACGATGGGCTCGATCTGATGGATGGAGTAATTGCTCAGCAGGCCCGGGCCCTCGCTGACGATGCCCTGCACCTCTTCCCGGCGGACGCCCTTAAACTCGGTGGCAAAGCGCAAGGCGGAAGCGGAAAAGCAGGGCGTGCCGCTTTCCTCGGCCCAGGAAAAGATCTTTTCCGCGGAGGCCTTGGTCTCGGCGAAGGTCTTGTCCACGTAGACCCGCTTTCCGCTTTTCAGCGGCAGCTCGCACAGCTCCTCGTGCTGTTCGGGGTTGTCGGGAGACAGCACGTTCAGGCAGTCGCTTTTTTCCACCAGCTCCGCGATGGAGCCGACCCGCTTGATCCCGTACTTTTCGCACCAGGCGTCGGTGGTCATGCCGCCGGGCAGGGGCGAATCGATCTTCGCATAGGCGTATTTCACCTCCAGCTCGCCGCCGGAGAGCTCCTTGATCCACTGGGGGTAATGGTTGGCGTGGAATTCGTCCAGATAGTAATCGATAAAGCCTACCGTTTTCATAAGGATCCCTCTTTCAAAATTTTTATGGTTCCACCGTGATCTTCTGCGTCCGGCCCTCGTAGGGCAAAAGGCGGATATTTTCCAGGCTGACGCCTTCGGCGCCCTTCAGGTAGACCCCGCAGTCCTCCGGGATCTCCACGACCTCCGGGGAGGGCGACAGGTCAAAGGTATGGCCTTTTAAGCACAGATTGTCCGAGGGCTTCCGGGCAAGGGTGATGTCCTTAAAGAGCACGTTTTCGAAATTGCGGCCCGTGCCCACGGCGCCGATGGCGTTCTCGCTTTCGCAAGTGATATCCCGAATCGTGATGTTCTTATAGTTTACGGGGGTGGCTCTGTGGGGGTTCTGCTCCGGGGGAATGCCGAAGTCGTGCTTGACGCCCATCAGGAAAACGGCCTCGCCGTTGCCCCACCAGTTTCCGGCCCGCACCCGGGTATCGATGATCATGTTCTGCGCCCGGACGTTCTCCACCAGGCCCCCCTCGTCGTTGCACATAAAGCACAGGCCCCGGTTGCTGCCGTGAATGATCACGTTGTCGATGAGGACGTTGCGGATATGGCTGTACTGGTAGCCGATGACGATGGCCTTGGAGCAGGAACGGAACACGCAGCCGGTGATGACGATATTTTCGCAGGGCTTGTTCCAGTCGGTGATGGAAGAAAGGGCCACACAGTCGTCTCCGCTGGAGATGTGGCAGCCGGAGATAATCACCCCGCTGCAGCCGCAGAAGTGCATGCCGTCGTCGTTGGGCACGTTCAGGTTGGTGTCCACGGTAAGCCCCAGCACTTTGACGTTTTCGCACTCGCAGAAGCTGAAGGTCCAGCAGGGGGCGTCCAGCACGGTGATATCCTTTACCGTAAGGTTACGGACCTTGTGGAAAAAGATGGACTGGGTGGGCCGCCACTCCCGCTCTACGGTGCACTCCTTTAGCTGGGCCTCGGAAAAGGGCACGCGGCTTTCGGGCACGATGGGCCGGGAGAAATCGTAAAAGGCGGAACCGTTCAGGTCGATGGTGCCGGGGCCGTCGATCACCACGTCTTCCCCGCCCAGGCAGACGATCAGTGCCCGCAGGTCCCCCATTTCATTGTGGCGGTAAGGCATGACCGGGTAATCCTCCGGGTTGGAAGAGCCCTTGACCACCGCCCCCGCCTCCAGGTGCAGGGACACGCCCTGCAGGTCGATGGTTCCCGTCAGGAACACACCGGCGGGCACATTGACCGCGGCCTTCTTTTCCCTGGCGGCGGCCACGGCCCGGCGAAAGCTTTCGGTACACAGGGTTTTCCCGTCCCCTACCGCACCGTATTCCAGCAAATTGATCACAGTATACACTCCTTTGGACAATTATCAAGGCCGTACTCCGGCAATTAGTATACGCCCCCTTGGGGCTGTTTTCAAGAAGGAAGGGCGGGCCAACGGCCCGCCCCTGCTTTATGTCATGGATTGTGCTTAAGTGCTTTCAGCTTAGCCCGCAGTAGTACCCTTGGCCTGCTCCAGCACGTCGGGATTGGCCTCGAGGTAAGCGGCGAACTGCTTGCGGTACTCTTCCAGATAGGTGTCGAGACCGGCAGCCTTCAGCTTCTCGATAGCGGGCCCGATGTTCTCCTCATAGGGAACCATGCCGATCTTGATGGGATAGATCGAGGAAATGATCTCGGTCTGGAGGTTCGTAAGCTCGGTGGTCACGTTGGAGGAATCGAACAGGAAGCCGGCGATGGGAGTGATCACATAGTTGTCGGCCTTGTAGGTCATGTACTCGATATGCCTGTCGGGAGCGTCGGCGTTAAAGCGCATGTAGGGCAGATAGCCGGTCATCCAGGTATCCATAGAGTACAGGGCCGCGCCGGACTCGTTCTTCATCTCGTCGGTGTAATCCATCTTGTCGTCGCCGACGGCGGTAAAGTGGACGCCCTCCACGCCGTAATGGAACAGGTCGTGGTTCTCGCGGCTGGCATACAGCCAGTTGAGGAACTTCAAGCCGGATTCGGGATCCTCGGAGGTGGCGGAGATGGCGTTCAGGTTCTGCACGAAGGTGTAGACCATCTCGGGCTTCTCGGGATTCATCTCGACCCAGTCAACAACGACGTCCTTCAGGTCGGTGTTCTTCATGATGGTAACGGCGGTGTAGGGATCGAAGGTCTGAGAGGGCAGGAAAGCGCCCAGCTGAGCGTCGTCATACATGGTGGCATGGTCGATGTTCAGCACGTCGGGGTTCACCAGGCCCTGCTGGTACATCTTGTAATAGGTCTCGCAGTCCTTCTTGAACTCCTCGGACTCGTAGAAGGAATCGATGGTGCCGTCCTGACGGGCCAGAACGATACCCAGGCTGTTCTCCACGTAGAAGGGATAGGTATCATAGGTGCGGTGGAGCCAGTGAGCGGTGTCCTGATTCTGGTGGAACCAGTTGTAGGCCTTGATGCCGGTCTCTTCCAGAATGTAGTCCTGAGATTTCTTCATCAGGTCGAGAACGCTGTCCACGCTGTCGGAGGGGAACTCGTCATAGCCCACCTTCTTCATCACGTCGGTACGCAGGTCCAGGTAGGACATGGTGTTGTCAAAGCTTCTCCAGGAGCAGGGAACGGCATAATGGTCGCCATTGTAAACGGCGCCCAGCCATTCGGTGTCGGTAAAGCGGCCCACCAGGTCAGGGTACTTTGTCAGCAGGTCGTCCAGAGGAATGATGGCGCCCATACCGGCAATGGAGGACAGGTTCTTCACGTCCTGCATGACGTGCAGCAGCTCGAAGGGCTCGCCGGTGGTGAGCATCAGGTTCAGCTTCTCAGCATAGGAATCCCAGGGGATACGCTGGACGGAAACCTCGATGTTCACGCCGTCTTCCTTCAGCTTGGCATTGACGTCGGCAATGCCCTGCTCGTACTCG